>DASXLG010000113.1 GCA_036496425.1 Terriglobia bacterium
TGGGATACCCGTCCTGTCTACACAAGCTGTGTATCCTATCCCTCGTCACCCAGTCCGTTCGCCGTTTGATTGCGACTAATGCGAGATTATCGAACAGTTTTATCGGGAGAGCATCGAAGCCGTAGATCGTGATGCGTTACACTCTGCTTTACCCCGCGCGATAAGCCAAAGAGTTTTAAAGTCTCTGCCTTACCTCGCGCGGCAAGCCAGAGAGTTTCAAAGTCTCTGCCTTACCCCGCGCGGTAAGCCAAAGAGTTTTAAAGTCTCTGCTTTAGCTCGCGCGGTAAGCCGAAGAGTTTTAAAGTCTCTGCTTTACCTCGCGCGGTAAGCCAGAGAGTTTTAAAGTCTCTGCCTTACCTTGTGAACTCCTCCTTTCGATTACATCAAGTCAAAACGGTCCAGGTTCATGACTTTGGTCCAGGCATTCACGAAATCGTGGACGAACTTTTCCTTGCCGTCTTCCGCAGCGTAGATCTCAGCAATGGCGCGAAGCTCCGAGTGGGAACCAAAGATCAAATCCACCGGCGTCGCCGTCCATTTGACCTGGCCCGTCTTGCGATCGAGTCCCTCGTAGATGCCTTCGGATTTCTCCGATTTTTGCCACCTCGTGGACATGTCGAGAAGGTTGACGAAGAAGTCGTTGCTCAGAGTCCCCGGCTTTTGGGTGAACACACCATGCGAAGATCCCTCCGCATTTGCGTTCAGGACTCTCATGCCACCGACGAGGGCGGTCATTTCCGGTACCGTCAAGGTCAGCAGGTTAGCCCGCTCGACGAGCATCTGCAGCGGCGGCAGATAATTGCCGGAACCGTAGTAGTTACGAAAGGCATCCGCCTTCGGCTCCAGCACCGCAAACGACGCGACGTCCGTCTGCTCCTGGCTGGCATCCGTCCGGCCGGGCTTGAACGGAACTTTCAGCGTATAGCCTGCGGACTTTGCGGCTTCTTCCAGGGCGGCGGTTCCGCCCAGAACGATCATGTCGGCAAGAGAGATTGTGACGCCATTCCTTTGAGCCTTGTTGAAATCGGTCTGAATGGCTTCCAGCTTCTGCAGAGCTTTCCCGAGCTCCGCCGGGTTGTTCACCGCCCAGTCCTTTTCAGGCGCAAGACGAATGCGTGCGCCATTGGGTCCGCCGCGTTTATCGGTGCCGCGGAAGGACGCGGCTGACGCCCATGCCGTTCGAACCAGCTCCGGAATCGTCAGGCCGGAGCTCAGAATCCTTCTCTTCAATGCCAGGATGTCCGCGTCCCCGACCAGTTTGTGATTCACTGCGGGGATCGGATCCTGCCAGATCAGTTCCTCTTTAGGAACCTCCGGGCCCAGATAGCGGGCGCGGGGCCCCATATCGCGATGGGTCAGCTTGAACCACGCTTTGGCAAAGGCCACCTCGAACGACTGCGGATCATCCAGGAAATGTCTGGTGATCTTGCCGTATTCCGGGTCGACTCTCAGAGCGAGGTCCGTTGTAAACATCATCGGCGCGTGACGGACATTGGGATCATGCGCATCCGGTACTGTCCCCACGCCACCGCCATCCTTCGGCGTCCATTGTGTTGCTCCGGCAGGACTCTTGGTCTGCACCCAGTCATATTGGTAAAGATTCGACAGGTATTGCATGGAAAAATGAGTCGGAGTCGAGGTCCAGGCGCCCTCCAGTCCGCTGGTGACGGTATTTTTACCGTTTCCAGTTCCACACTTGTTGTCCCAGCCGAGTCCCTGTTGTTCCAGAGGCGCTCCGGCAGGAGCGGCTCCCACACAAGTGGATGGATCAGCGGCCCCGTGCGCTTTACCGAACGAGTGCCCGCCCGCAATCAGGGCGACGGTTTCTTCGTCGCTCATGGCCATGCGCCCAAACGCCTCCCGGATGTCTTTGGCAGACTTCAGCGGATCCGGATTCCCGCCCGGGCCCTCAGGATTCACGTAAATGAGGCCCATTTGGACCGCGCCCATCGGATCCTGAAGATTCCCATCCTGGTGTCTTTCATCCGCCAGCCACTTCTTTTCCGGACCCCAATAGACGAGGTCGGCTTCCCATTGGTCCTGACGGCCGCCGGCGAAGCCAAAGGTCTTAAAGCCCATCGATTCCAAAGCCACATTGCCGCTCAGCACCATCAGGTCGGCCCAGGAGATGCGGCTGCCATACTTCTGCTTGACCGGCCAAAGCAGGCGCCGGGCCTTGTCCAGGTTCGCATTGTCGGGCCAGCTATTGAGGGGTTCAAACCGCTGCTGTCCGCCACCCGCGCCGCCGCGGCCGTCGGTAACCCGGTAGGTTCCGGCGCTGTGCCAGGCCATCCGAATAAAAAATGGTGCGTAGGTGCCGTAATCCGCAGGCCACCAATCCTGCGAGTTCGTCAACACCGCCGCTATATCCTTTTTCACGGCGTTCAGATCGAGTTTCTTGAACTCCCTGGCATACTGAAAACCTTTCCCCATCGGATCCGATTCACTCGAATGCTGGCGAAGTTGTGATAGATCGACCCTTTTGGGCCACCAGAATTCATTGGAGGGACCCCCTTTCTTAGCCACCTCCTGCTCTGCTCCACGAAGTCCTGCCGGATGTCCAACGATCGCCGATACCGTTACCGCGGCCAGCGCCGCACATTTGAAGTTTCCACTTAACACGATGGTTTCTCCTTTCGCTTCGTAGTTTTGGCGATCTGAATGGAAAAGTAAAATTGATAGTTTGAATCTATGATTGATTTAAACTATCGGAGAGGAGTGCCGCCATGCCCAGCCTGGCTCAGTTGGAATATATTGTTGCAGTTGCGGATCTCAAACACTTCGGGAAAGCTGCCGAAGCCTGTCATATTTCGCAGCCCACCTTGAGTCAGCAGATCCGAAAAGTAGAAGAGGATCTGGACATCGTCATTTTTGATCGTGTCAAGAAACCAATCGTCCTCACTGAGGACGGCGAAGCCATACTGCAGCAAGCGCGCCGCATTCTCCGCGAACACAGACGTCTGCAGGAAATTGCCCGGCAGAAGTCAGACGAAATTTCCGGCGAGTTCCGGCTTGGTGTTATTCCGACGGTGGCCAACACGCTCGTGCCGCATTTTGTCAAACGTTTCGCTGAACAATATCCCAAAGTCACGTTACTGATCGACGAGCTAAAAACCAGCTCGATCTTGCAGGAACTCAGCGAAGATCGGCTCGATGCCGGCGTGATGGCGACCCCGCTGTCGGTTGCCGGTCTGCTGGAAGAGCCGCTGTACTATGAGACTTTCAATGTCTATGCGGCCACCGATCATCGATTGTTAAAGGGGAAAACCTGCCGCATCGATGATCTGGATTTATCGGATATGTGGCTGCTGCAGGATGGACATTGTTTTAAAGATCAAGTCATGCAACTTTGCTCGCTGGGGGAATCCAAAACCCCAACGACACTGCCCAGAATTCAATTTCAGGGCGGGAATCTCGATACCCTCCTCCGCCTCGTCCGCCAGGGAACCGGATATACACTCCTGCCGGCATTTATGATCGACCAGATGCCGGTCGACGAAGTCAAAACGCATGTCCGCGAGTTTCAGAGGCCCTTCCCTGCCCGCGAGATCAGCCTGGTCAGCCGAAGGGCTCATTGGCGTAGAAAAACCATTATCGCGCTGAGAGAATCCATACTCGCAAATCCACCCCAATGCCTGTACATGAAGCGCCGACCGGAACTCAGGGTTCTGGATGTCTGTTTGAGGTGATCAGAAGGGATGCTATAGCCGTCCGCCGCCACGGATATTCACGCAGCGGTCTTCAAATAATTTTTCTGACAACCGGAATATTTGGGCTGTGTGTGGGCATATATTGAAGGAGGGCAATTCAGGCCCTGGCTTCACCGAGCCTTACTTTGATGAGGGGTTCACCATGAGTCGTTATCCGCTTTGGCTATTGATCATCTTTACGCTGGCGCTCGCGGCCGGCCGGTACACCGGGAAACCGGCAGGTGCGGCCGCGCCTTTGACACGAACGCCGGTATTGGTCGAACTGTTCACGTCGGAAGGCTGTTCGGATTGTCCGCCCGCCGATCAAGTCCTTGCTCAACTGGCTGAACGCAACCTCGCAGATGGAGCCGAAGTCATCGCGATGAGCGAACATGTGGATTATTGGAATCGATTGGGTTGGTCCGATCCGTTCTCAGACGCTCAGTTTTCGGCCAGACAGAATGAATACGCTCAAGCGTTCGGACACCGGGACATCTACACTCCACAAATGGTGGTCGATGGCCAAAGCGAATTTGTCGGTAGCAACCAGGCCCAGGCAATCCAGGCTATAACGCGTGCGGGGCAGAGGCCGAAAGGATCTGTTGCGCTCACACAGATAGGCCGCGACAAGGACACGGTGAAAGTTCAGGTCAGCGTTTCTCAATTATCGCAAAGCGCGTCGGCCGACGTATTTCTCGCACTCACAGAAAATAATCTCTACTCCAACGTTGAGCGTGGTGAAAATCGCGGACGGAAGCTCGCGCACACCGCGGTGGTTCGCAAACTCACTCCGATCGGCAGGATCAGTGGAGGTGGCTCTTTTACAGGCACATCTCTTGTCCGCGTCGCTCGCCAATGGAAGAGCAAGGACCTCCGAGCTGTCGCCTTCGTGCAGGAGAAAGCGAATCGCCACATTCTGGCGGTGTCCAGCATTGCGATCGAAACACAGGAGTAAACGTAAAGTCAGAACGATTTTTACGCAATTGAAGAATTCGTTCTGATCAAATAAGATTTGAGCTCGCGTTTCCTCTTCTCAAAGCTTCAGGAGATTTCCCATGCGCCAGATTGAGCAGCCGCGAATCCTCGATGAACGCTACAATCCCAGCATCACCGACAATTCGATGTACATCCTCCGCTTCAGATATCTGCTCAAGAGAGAGGATGGAACCCTCGAAACACCTGTCGAAATGTTCCGGCGTGTGGCATGGAATATCGCGGAGGCCGAGCGCATCTTCGCCCCGGACATAAGTCCTGAGGCCGTACTGGCATACGCCGAATCGTTTTTCACCATAATGACCGATTTCCGGTTTTTGCCTAACGCTCCGGCTCTCCTTGGCGCGGGCGGGCCGCTACAGCAGCTCGCGGCCTGTTATGTCCTTCCCATTGAAGATTCGATCGAATCCATTTTCGAAACGCTGCGAATGGCTGCAATCGTTCACAGCAGAGGCAGCGGGACGGGATTTAACCTCTCCGCTTTGAGGCCACGCGGGACACCGATCGCGACGGGCGGCGTTTCGACGGGACCGGTCTCGTTTATGCGGATCTTCGACATGGAAACGGAGATCATCAAGCAAGGGGGAACGGGCTGGGGCGCAAACATGGGGATGCTTCGCTGCGACCATCCCGACATTCAGGAATTCGTCACCGCGAAATCAACCGGCGCCGGGCTGCAGAATTTCAACATCTCCGTGGGAGTGACCGACGAATTCATGAGGCTGAGCCGTACGGGCGGTACGTTTGCCTTAGTGGACCCGCAGTCGGGACGCAAAGCGGGCACGGTGAATCCGCGGGAGTTGCTGGACCGGATTGCGCTCGAGGCATGGAAAACCGGCGACCCCGGACTGCTGTTCCTGGATCGGATCGAACGGGACAATCCGACTCCTCAGCTCGGCCGCATCGAGGTGACAAACCCATGTGGCGAGGCCCCGCTTCTACCGTACGAAGGATGCTGGCTCGGCGGAATCAATGTTGCCGCTCATCTCGACTCGAGGAAGCGCGCGGTGGACTGGGAATCGCTCCGTCAAACATGTTCGATTGCGTGCCGGATGATGGACAACGCTTTGGAGGTGAGCAGTTATCCGCTTCCCCAACTGAAGGAAGCGACACAGCGGACCAGAAAGCTGGGAATCGGTGTTATGGGCTTTGCGGACATGCTCGTTCAGATGAACATTCCGTACGGTTCTCCGGAAAGCGAAAGTCTGGCACGGGATTTGATGTCCTTCATACAGGAGTCTCTCGAGGAGACTTCCGTGATGCTGGGCCGGGAACGCGGCGTCTTCCCGGCCTATCCGGACAGCAGGTTGGCGGCGGAGGGAGCAAAAGGACGCCGGAACGCGACGGTTACAGCGAACGCTCCCAACTCCACCATTGCTGCGATAGCCGGATGTTCGTCGGGCATCGAACCTATATTTTCCATCGCTTATTCCAAACAACTGCGCAACGGAGACACGCTGAATGAGATTCATCCGGAATTCTTACGCATGGCGCGGAGCCTGGGATTCTACTCCGAGCGGCTGGTCGATCGAGTACTGAACGAGGGTTCCATTCAGAGCATCTCCGAAGTGCCTCAGGCGGTGAAGGACGTGTTCCTGACAGCGCACGACATTTCGGCCGGCGGCCACATCAGGATCCAAAGCGCTTTTCAGGACCACATCGAGTTAGCCGTAGCGAAGACAATCAACCTGGCGAATCATGCAAGGCCGGAAGACGTAAAGAGTGCGTTCCTGTTGGCCGGTGAATCCGGGTGCAAGGGGATCACGTGTTTTCGCGACGGATGCCGTGATCGCGCATTTCTGGATCCCGGTCATAAGACTGCGAGGTCGGGCTTGTCTTGCTGATCAGCTCAGGTTCTGCCACTGGAATTTCCAGAACCCGCGCTCCCCGTTCACTTGAAAATCCCTGGCCGTGTGGACTGCCTTCTGCACCAGCTCTTTTTGAAAAGGGCACTGGATGTCGATCGAATGCGCCTGGTCGGCTTTAACCCACTGAAACGTGTATTCGCTCATATCACTTGCCGGTGAAATGACGCCTTCCTCATATTTCAAGAGGCAAAAAACGCTCAGGATGTTGCCCAGCCGTGGATATGCAAAAATGTGCGCATCCAGAACGTCGATGAGCCTGTAGCGAATCGGGCCCAGTTCTTCCTGAATTTCCCTCGCAATGCATTCCGGAATCGTTTCATTGGCCTCAAGCTGTCCACCCATGACGCGCCAGGCCGTACCATCGCGTGAGAAAAACAGGAATCTGTCCTCATCGTCGACGATGAAACACGATACGGCTACTGGAAAAGCTGGTTCAGGGTTCATGAAATAACCAGGTCGATCTCTAGTGTGGGCGGCCGATCCAGGTGCAAAGGTAGTCCATATGGACCAGCCTTTGTTCCGTGCACAGCTCAGGCTTCTGAGGGAAGGTTTCGCGCGGCCGAATATCTTTGGGGCAATAGGGATCCCGGGCAAGCATGGTTTTCTTTCCCACAGTGTGAAGATGGTGCAGGTAAGAGCGCGCAGCGCATCCGCCACCGCAGCGATCCAGTAAAGGGCAGTCTGCGCATCCATCGACCGCCTGTGGGTTCTGATTACGTTGGCGGAAGACGCGGAATTGCGGACTCGTAATGATCTCCGACAAGTCGCGCCGAATCAGATCGAACTCGGACTTGTAGTCGTGTAAATACACGCACGGGCTCACGTGAATGCTGCCGGACGGCGTAATCGAGTGAATCCGGAAAGAGGTGCGGCCGCATGGACACCGTTTTGCATTGGCATAACTCGTTACGGCTGCAATCGGCGGTTCTCCCAGATCGACGGGCCGGCAAAGCTCGAGCAGGCGTGCAAAACCTGCGTAATACATTCCCGCGGGCAGGGCGCTGTCCATGTGCTCCGGTTGCACGGGCTTGACCGGGTTGATACGAACGTTTCCGTCGTACTTCTTCGCCAGAGCAACGAGCGCTTCGATGTGGCGCAGGTCAAAATTCCATTTCATGCCACACATGATGAGGCTATGCGGAAGATTGTGGCGCTGGCAGATCTCCAGCGCTTCAATGGCCTCGTGGTAAATAGGGGCGCCGCGATTCGTGTTGTGTTCCTCTTCAAACGGCGAATCGAACGAGACATCGAGGTCGTTCAGCAAGTCGAATGCGCGGCGATGGAAGCGGTACAAATACAGCAGCGTGATACCGCTCGTCGTCAAACCAACGATGATGCCGGCATCCACGAGCTTCTCGATGATGTACGGCAACAGCGTGTTTTTCGGGTTTGCCCCGTTCGTAAACAGGGGCTCGTTGCCTCCGAGATTCACGGTTTCGACGCCGTTGATCCGCAACTGATCTACGATTCGATCGACCATCGCCACCGACATGTCCTTGCCCTTCTCGCGGGCATTCATGCTGTAGCAATGTTTGCAGCGGTACGGGCAGTCGTTTCCGAGGGTCCACCCGATATTCCGGATCGTCGGCTCAGCTTCCGGCAACGAGCCAAACTCGCCGGTCGGTCCGGTGTTGCCCTGGTAGTGTTCAAGCGGGTCGTATTCGACTGTGCGTTGCGGTCTGCTCATGGCTTCAGCTTCCGATCGTGGCGAGCGTTTTCACACGCGGCAGCCGCTCGATTCGACTCTCGGACTCAACGACCGAAATATCGGCATCGTGCATCCTGTCATGGACCCTCTCCGGATACTTTTCCGCGTACGCCTGACATAACGGATAGGGTGAGAACCAATTGTCGGCATGCGACCAGGCATAAGCCCGGCAGGACCCCCTGCAGCTTTCCCAGTAGACGCATTTGCCGCAAACACCCTGGAAATCCCGCTGTGTGACCTCTCGCATACCCTGGAAGTACTCACTATTGCGCCAGATCTCCGAGAGCGATTGCTGGTGCAGGTTTCCGGCCGTAAATCGCGTATGCGTGAACGTGATCGGAGCGCATGTGGTCACATCCCCATTGGGCATGACCTCGCAGCGGCGAATTCCCCAGCCGCAGGTTTCGCCGGCATGGCCGGTAATCAACGGAGGAAGTTCAATTTCGAGATTCAGACCGAGAGAGTTCAGATAATCGTGAACCCGCAGCACCGTATCGAGATCGAAATTCTCCAGGGACACGCCGTTACCAAGCACGCTGTGGTCGAAGAAAATGCGCTGCGGAATACCATATTCGCGCGCTAACTCCAGCAACTCATCCAGGTGATCGATGTTGATGCCCGTCAGGGAACTCTGGACACGTACGTCCACTCCATTCCGGTGCAGATGAATGACGAGATCGCGGATGGCCTGATGTTCCTCGCTCGAGATGCCTCGTTGGGCCGCCAGGTCATAACTGACGTACAGATTGATCAAATCGCGATGATCGATCATAAGCCGTACGATTTCATCGTCGTGGCGCCGCAGGAGGACCGCGTTGGTTTCGAGTTTGGTTTTTATTCCGCTCTTCACACAGTGCATCAGCATGTCGGGAAGGCCTCGATGCAATGTGGGCTCGCCCCCGGTGAACGTGACCTTCTGCAAGCCGAGAGGCACGGCTTCATCGATGGCACGGCATACCAGACCGGGGTCCAGAACGTCGGATCGCACGAACCAGTCTGAGGCATAGCAGTGCGCACAATTGAGATTACATTTTGCGACGAGCCGGATATGAAGGTCCGTCATCGCAGGACAGGCTTGCGGCGAGGTTGGCAGCGGCGGCTCCGAATACATGTTATTCACCGTGCCTCGAAACACCTTTTAGCGGAAGCGATTCATTGTTCGGATCGATGTTGCCGAACAATGCCTCGCGGTCCGTCGCGGTAGGAAACAATACGGTGGGCGTGTCCGGACCAGACGTTCGCTGGCAGACCTTAAACAGGTCTGCCAGCATCCATGCCAACAGGAGTCGAGTCTGATCGCAGTTTTCTTCGTCGAGTGCGTCAAGATTTCCGTGGAGCTGGAAAGCATTAAACGGACAACCGCCGCCGCATACTCCGAGTGCGGGACAATTCTGGCAATCCATCTTCAGGACCGGAGCGCGGCGGTTCCACGATTCGTCATCATTGCCTGCGATGTCGAGTTGCACGAGATCCCGCGCGGCTGCCCCTTTGGAATACGCGATGTATTCGCAATGACCTTCCATGCCCCACGGGGTCGCAGTCACCTTTCCGCCGCACGCCATGCAGTCTTTCAGTTTCGGCCGCATCGACACGAACGGCCTCATTCGGCGCGCAACCTGATCGACGTAGACTCCTTTCTCACGACAGGCTATGTATGTCTCGACCAGTGCGCTGATCACGCGATCTGCTTCAGCCTGGAACGGGTTCTTCTGACGCTTCAAGGGATGGAACACTCCGGCGATGCCTATCTCGTCGGGCTTCAACTCGTCAATCAGCCATCGAACAGACTGCGCCAGTGAGTCGACATTGTGCCGTCCGACCATGATGGAGATGCCCATTCTGCAGCCGGCGTCCTGAAGTTTGCGATATCCCCTGATGGTCCGCTGTGTCGACGGGTTGTAGTTAAGGTCCACGCGCCCGAGATCGTTGACTTCAGCCGGCCCATCCATGCTGACGATGGCGTACACGTTATAGCGAGCGCAAGTGGCTGCGATCTCGTCGGTGATCAGGGATCCGTTCGTGAAGGTCGTGATGTTGATGTCCTGATCGCCTCGTTCGTCGCGAATATACTTCAGGACATCCTGAATGATGTCCGCGGCCATAAAGGGCTCGCCGCCAAAGAAGACGAAGTCCCGGCTGCGCGGTGACGCAGCTGCCGACATCCGGTAGAAGGCGTTTACCAGTTCGCGAGCCTGGCCGGTCGTCATCTTCTGATAGTTCGTCGTCTCGGGGAACTCCTGGATAAACTCGCAGTACTTGCAGCGATAATTGCACGCCATCGCCGGAATGAAATAGACCGTAGTAATGCCTTCTGAAACGGCCCTGGCCTGCAGGCCATTGATCAACTCCGTTGCCCCGTGCCAGCCGGACCGCAGATCCAGGCCGAGTTCGTGCAGTCTTTCGGCTTCCGCCGGCGTCACGCAGTCATAGCTGCAGATGTCCATGGCATCTTCTGGAACATCCTGGATAAATGCTGCATTCAGATTGAGAGAGTTGTACAGGGCGACAACCGATCCGCTCCTGTAGGCATGAACGTAACCGTTGCTCGTGGCGTGCTTGAATGCAAGAGACTGGACTGCTGCCATGACATTAACTCCTGCCGGCTCGGCTGAGTTGCGCTCGAGCCGCGATGTTCTTGCTCGAAAATAAGTGAGTTTGTGATTAGAGAGTTTTATACATGCTGTTTCAGGCGCGTGTCAACGTTTCACTTTTTCAGTCTTTCGAATACGCCGCACCCCAGCGGTCCAGATACACAACATCTTTGAGGGGCCGGCGTTGTACGGGGCCGAAACTGCCCATCGGATAGCCGATCGGAATGATCGCGTATGAGCGCGCGCCGGGAGGAATTTCCAATATCGCATCGACTTCGGCGCTGTACAGCGTGTGACGGGTCGTCAATACGGCTCCCAATCCAAGCGCGCGGGCCGCTATGAGGATGTTCTGAACCGCTGGATATATGGATGCTCCGGACCAGATCGTTTCCGGATGATCCAGGCGGTCGAGACACGCCACAATCCAGACAGGCGCCTCGTGGAAGTGGTCCGTGAGATATTCAACCGCGCTGAACTGCCGATCGTATTGCTGTCGCGTGACGCCGGCGGGTAGAGGGTCTTCCTTGTACTGCGGCGCGATATATTCATCCAGCGCTTTTTTGTAGTAGTGCTGCACACGCTGTTTGATCGATCGGTCTTTGACGATCACAAAACGCCACTTCTGGCGATTGCCGGCGTTTGGCGCAGCGATAGCGGCGCGGAGTATCTTATGGATCAGGTCGTCGGAAATCGCGTCCGGTTTCAAACGGCGCATCGCCCGCATCGTCCCCATGACGTTTAAAACATCACTCTCAATGTCCATCGGTCCTCTCAAACCTGGGAAACAGCCTTTGTTTGACAGTCTCTAATCTTGAGGTGTAAAAAGACAATATATTTCACTTTACAGGAGTGCTTATGGCAAACGTGTATAGGACAGCCGATGAGATGATCGCTGCGGTGTCTAAAGAAACGGGCGTGAAACCCGAGGATGTCCGTAACGTCATCCGGGGGACCTTCGAGAGCACGAAAGCCTACATCCTGCGCGAGGCCCTGGAAATCGAAGCACAGCAGGCACGGCTGACCGAAAAGATCATCGGCAGCATCCAGCTCTAAAGAGATCGGGAGGCTTCCATCCTCAGTTTCGGTTCCATAGAGCGCGATGCCTCTAACCTTTCGGACATTCATCGCGCCTTCGGACTTCATACGCTGTTGGATCGCGTCCCGGGAGCCCTGGCTGAATATCAAAGCCGGCGCCTCGCTTCGTTCCTGATTCAGGTTCCCGCTAAGAGTCCGCTCACAGAACGTCGTATGGAATTCGGCAGCATTCCCCTGCTGGAAAAATCGGAACTGCAGCAGAGGAGCCTCCATTTCATCTCCTCGGGCGCCGACCCGGAAGCTCACTTCAGAGTGCAGACGACAGGATCGACGGGTGTCCCTCTCGAGATCTGGTTCGATCGCCGTTATTTCGTCAGCTTCTACGCGTACTTCCTGTACTTTTTGCATCGCCATAAACTACGTCCGCGACCGTTTACTGTCAGCTTGATGAGCCTGTCTGTGAGTCCGAAGGCATCTTATGACCAGGATAACTACTGGTTTATTCAGCCGGCTCTCAACTTCAGCTTCTTCCAGCGCGTCAATCTGCGATCTGGCGCCTGGACTTCGCCTGCTGCCGTGGTGGAATTTATCGCCTCGAAAGATCCCATGACGATCCGGGCCTTCCCCAGCACCCTGGAGGTTTTCGCGGACTACGTTGAAGAATATCCATCATCCCGAGCAATCCGTCCGCCAACCATAATCAGCGATGGGGAGACGCTATTGCCTGCAGTTCGTGAGAGATTGGAACGTGTTTTTCAGGCGGCGGTCGTTGACGAATATGGACTGAGTGAAGCGGGCGGCGCCGTCGCGTTGGAATGTCGCGAGCGTTGCGGGTTCCACGTCAACGTGCTGGATTATTATGTCGAAATTGTCGATGCCGATGGCAGGCCTGTGCCGGATGGGATTGAAGGCGAGGTTGCGATTACAAACCTGTATCATTGCCTTGTTCCCATCGTTCGCTACAGCACAGGCGACTATGCAACGATGACATCCGAACCCTGCCGCTGCGGGGCACTGTCTCCAAGGATAACGAAGCTGAGCGGACGCCAGCTTAGCCGTTTCAAACTCTCGAATGGCGAGAGCTATAGCCCTTTCGAGATGTACCGCGAGTATCTGTTGAGCCTTCCAGTCCGCAGATTCCAGATGGTGCAGGAGAACATGGAGACATTTACGCTGTCTTTCATCGGCGACCCTGCCGTGATCGAATCCCCATTGATTCAGGGCCTTCGTTCAAAAGTACGTCTGCTGCATTCCGATGCAGCAGTTCTGCGGCTTCAGCGCGTCCAGGATCTGCCGGCCGGACGGAAATTCCAGGTTTTTGTCACGCTTCCGGATTGATCGAATTAAGCTCGCGCCAATTTGCGTCAATTTGTTTTCAATCTGTATCGGCATCGAATGCGTTCAGCGACTCGACGATGTAGTCCAGGTGGTCACGGGACAATCCAGGATGCACCGGTACGGTTGTAATGGTCCTCAGTAGCCGGTCCGCCCTTTGGCATGACCGTTCCAGATTCCGCAAGATAGGATACCGGTAGACTGGTTGGACGTTGTACCTCAAGACATCGGACGGTATTTCTTTGCGGCCCATATAGTCCAGCAGACGGCGGTTATCTTTTCGAACTTTGAGGATGAGATGGTAGTAATTCGGAATACCGCCTTCAACCACGGGCAGGGGAAACAAGTTCGGATTTTGCAGCGATTCACAGATGAACCGGGCATTTCGTGTTCTTTGGGCGAGGTTCTCCGCCAGCTTTCCCAGCCGGTGCAATCCGACGGCGGCAAGAACGCTGCCGAGCTTGAAATTCACGCCGAAGTCTTCTCCGTTCAACCAGCCGAAACGGCTATAACTGACCGCTTTCTCGAAATAGTCCTCGCGCGGCGTCAGCAGGAAACCGCCTTCACCGGTCGAGAGAACCTTAATGTTATGCGTGCTGAAACAGGCGATATCACAATATTCGGAAAGGTGTTTGCCTTCGAAAAGCGATCCGTGAGCGTGGGCCAGATCCAACACGAGAGGAATTTGCCGGTTGCGTGCAAAGTTCTGAAGCTGGCGCAGGGGCGTTGGGTATCCCCACATCGGGACTCCGATAATCGCCTTTGTCTTGGGCCCGATTTGGCCATCAGCATCGTCTAAATCCAGGCCGAAATTGTTTTCCTGTATGTCGCACAACCGGATCCGGGCCCCCGTCATTTGTATCGGAAACACCGTACACATCGGACACGTCGCCGGCAGAAGCACTTCATCGCCTTCTGAGATCCCCAGAGTTTTCAACGCGACGGTCAGTGCGGCCGCGCCCGATGACAGCCCAACCGCGAACGGCGAATGGAAGCAGGTTCGGAGCGCCATCTCATACTCGGTAACCAGCGAGCCTTTTCCTGAAAGGTCGCCGCTGGCCAGCGCGCGTTGAAGCACCAGGAGTTCTCCGTCTTCGGCTGGATAATAGATATTCGGGATGTGCATCACGACGGCCGCATGTTTCTTATGCGAACAAGATAACGTCGTCAGCAGTCGTAGCCAAGTCTTCTTTCGGGCACTAATGCCGAAGGTCGCGGAGGTGGGCGATGACGCTTTCCGGAACACCCGAGCCTTTAAGGAAGGAATCAGGAATCTCGCCCTGGGACAGGCAGAAAGTGTCCAGGCCTATAGTGGACTGGTCGGCATGGTTGACCTCCTCAAGGCCGACGACCCTCCGCAGATCAACATTCGCGAAGATGGTCCGGCCGGCCTCGGCGTTCCGCAAATCTGCGCCTGCCAGGTTCGCTCCGTAGAGGTTGGCGCCACGAAGCCGCGCGCCACGAAGATTTGCCTCGCGCAGGTCGGCTGACGCCAGATGCGTTCCTCCCAGATCCGCCTGACTCAGATTCGCATTCCTCAGATTCGCGTTGCCCAGGTGAGCGCGGAACAGTCTGGCTCCGCTCAAATTTGCGCCGATCAATTGAATCCGATCCAGAAACGAACCATAAAGGTGAGCCTCAGCCATGTCGGCGCCGGCAAGATTTGCTTCGCGCAGGTCGATTCCGACAAGCACGGCGCCCCGCAGATCCACGGTTATTCCGGGGCTTTGGCTTATCCACTCATTCCATGCCACGGCGCCCTGTTGCAGGATACTCAGGATCTTCTGGTCAGCCATGATCCGCCTCCTAAACCACAGATCCCTGGTCTATGCTCAATTGATAGCTTAGGCCCCGGGCATATGCCTTCATCTCGTTTTGAACGGCATTCTGGCGGATGACCTTGGCAAGCTCCACGTCGGGATCATCCAGCATCTGAGCGATTTCCGCAGTAACATTTTGCAGCGCCTGATTCGTGCGGTTCAGTTCCGATTGAAGCTTGGCCGTTACGTCGGTCCGTTTGAGGGTCTCCAACTCTTTGAGAAGCTGCGCCCGCTCTCTTTCGAAGTCAGACTGAGTCTGCTGCAGCCGATCCTGAAATTGTTGCCGAACACCGTCAATCGCCGAGCGAAAGTTCGCATCTGCCTCTTTCCGCATTCTTTCGGTGACTTCCCGGCTGATGGTCTCGCGCATTTCGATCATGGCTTCCTTCATTCGCGCAACATAGTTACCTGAGGCTATCCGGCTCAGGTCGCGAGCCAGTTCGTCCAAAGGCGCCCGAAACGAGGCGGGAAAGCTGCCGTCATCGTCGGCCGGTATGCTGTTTTTCACCGTTGTTGTTTCACCCGAAGGATTCATGTTCCCGCACCTCTCGTTATTAGACGGTAGGAGTGTACCGCAACCCTGATTCTGATACGACTCCGGCAGGGGAAGAAGCCTGCGTCAGGGCCGTGCATTCCGGGTGGTCACGACGAGGCCGGCAGCCATTTCGTGCGCTATTCGTAGCGCAGCGCTTCGAGTGGGTCGGTATTGGCGGCACGCCGGGCTGGCAGGAACCCCGCCACGAGTGCGACCGCCGTCAGGATCACTGCTGCGGCGGCCAATGCTACCGGGTCGCCCGGCGCGATGCCAAATAGTTGCGATGCAACCCAGCGCGCCGCCAGCATGCTGGCCGGGATTCCGACCGCGATTCCGATTGCGACCATAAGAAACACTTCGCCCAGGATCATCCTCAGCACGCTGCCCGGGACCGCTCCCAGCGCCATGCGTACGCCAATTTCACTCGTGCGCCGCGCCACGCCGTACGACATCACGCCATAGAGTCCAATGGCCGCCAGCAGCAGCGCCAACAGGCCAAAAAAGCTGGAGAGTTTGGCGAGGACTTCGCGCGGCGCCAGCGACCTGTCCACCAGCGACCTCATGGTGTTCATCGCCGGCGTGGTGAGGTTGGGATCGACGCTGCGGATCGCCTGCATGATCTCAGGTTCGATCACGTCTGGCGGGCCCGCAAAGCGAACCTCAAAACGCGCTTCCTCGGGTGCGTCGGCCGGCAGGCTGTCTTCCATCAAAATGTAAAAACGAGGCGGCGATTTCTCCTCCAGACTGTTGTACTTCACGTCGCGCGCCACGCCGACGATGGTCATCGTCGCGCCTTTGTCGTCGGGATAGAGGTCGGTAAAGTGGCGTCCGATGGGGTTTCGGTCGCCAAGGAACTTTTTCACAAAAGCCTGGTTCACCACGGCCTGACGCAGCGCGCCGGGCGCGCCGGAGCTGGCGTGTTCGATGTCGTGGCCCAGAATGAGAGGAATACCAACCGTCGAGAAATACCCTGGCCCGATCTCGTCGTAACGCGAATTCGCCAGCGCGCCGTTGGGCTCTGTATATCCCTCGACCGAGATGTCGGTGGCGTCTTCGTAATGGTTAAAGAGGCCGTCTTCCGAGTAGCTCAGCCGCGCTACGCCGGGAATCGACGCCACGCGGTCGTAGACTCTTCGAAACAACGGGATGGCCCGCTGCCAGTCGTAACCCGCGCTTCCTGCATTTACCCCGAACAGAGTCAGGCCGCCGGCTTCGTATCCGAGGTTCACCTCCGCGAGCTTTTGCAGGCTGCGGACAAAAAGCGCCGCACTCGAGATCAACGCCACCGATAGCGCCACTTGCGCGACGATCAGCAGCGTGCCCAGCGGGACGCCGCGGCGGAATATGTTCCAGTTGGCGCGGATTCCGGTTGAGGTAGCGCCGCGGGTGCGCAGCTGCGATCCGGCGGTGAGATCGCGCGACGTGGCGCGCAGCGCCGGCGCCAGACCGATCAGAAGTCCGGCGACAAGGCACAGAGCGAAACTGAAAGCCAGAACGCGCAGGTCGGGTGTGATATCGAGCCATACCGGATTGCCGCCTTCGATGACAAGGCCCATTAACAGCTGCTCGCCCCAGCGAGCCAGCATCCAGCCGGCGGCGCCGCCCAGGAATGCAAGCAGCACGGTTTCGGTCAGCAACTGGCGGACGATGCGGCCGCGGCCGGCGCCCAATGCCAGTCGCACGCCGATTTCGCGCTGCCGCGAGGCGGCGCGTGCGATTAACAGACTCGCCAGGTTGGCGATCGCAATGAGCAACACCAAGCCGACCAGCGCAAACAGTACATAAAGGGCGTCGCGATACTGGCTAAGCCGGGTAGCCACAACTCCGCTGCTCAGCTTGAGAGACTGGGTAGCGAGATCCCGCTTTTCCTTGGGATCGCCGGTTTGATTGACCTGGTTCTGCACCAGACGCTCAAAGACCAGATCGACGTTGGCCTGTGCCTGGGCCAGATGAACTCCCGGCTGTAACCGTCCGATCGAAGCCAGCCACATGTAACGGGTCACCCCCGGCGGATCGTGCAACAGATCCGTGCCCGGCTCGACCTCCGCCTGCATGCTGATCGGGAACCACATGTCGGGCGCATCGCCGACGGTTTCACCAAAGAAGCCAGGCTGCGTCACACCGACAACCGTGAACGCATGGCCGTGTAACAGCAAAGTCCGGCCGATGACGGAGGGTTCCAGGCCGAATCGTTTTTGCCAATAGCCGTAGCTCAACACCGCTTCGGGATGAGCGTTCAACGGCAGATCCTCCTCAGAGGTGTACAGGCGTCCACGGCTGGCATCCACGCCCAGAATCTGAAAGTAATTTCCCGTGACCAGCTTGGTGTGCACGGTTTCGCGCCCACCACCGTCCCAGCTCACTTCTTCGCGCTCCGAGCCGCCGCTCTCTACTGCCATCAGGCCCGAAAACGCAGTGGTCTGGTCGCGTAGCGCCAGGTATTCCGAATAAGCCAGCAGCGAACGCAAACCGGAATCCGTCCCGTTACCCAGGCCCCCCGCTGAGGGTTTGGTCAGAAACACAAGACCCTGTGGATCCTTCACCGGCAGGCTGCGCAACAGCACCGCGTTGACCAGCGAAAAGATTGCAGTATTGGCGCCGATGCCCAGCGCCAGTGTCAGGATCGCCACGGCGGTGAAGCCGGGCGCGCGGCGCATCATGCGGAGGGCGTAATGAAGGTCGCGGAGCAAGGTGATCATAGGTCTTCACGTAGGCATTCGGAGGTCCACATCCCTGACCGGTAAGTCGTTTAGACACGGAGCGGGACAAGCGGTTCGTGTCCGTTGGCGAAACCGCCTGTCCGAAATCGGACGTTGGTGCTAATTGAGGTCGGATGCTGACATGAAGCCATGCCTGCGCAGGTAGGCGACGGTAAGGTCTCGCAGCATGGGCCCGGCTCGCCGGGTTTCGATTCGGCCCAGCTTCTCTTTGCTGTCGCTTGCGATGTATGCAGTTGTGGCGACAGTGAAGGTTTTCCTGTCGTCGAGCGCGATGCGCTGTTCGCGCAGTACAGCCTGAAGCGGCGCGCTTAGATTCGAGCCGCGGACTTCGACCACTTCCACACTCTCCTGCCAGCTTTCGAGACTATATATGTCGCCAGAGCGAATGAGGCCTGGGCGCAGCCGGCCGGCCACGCTGCGTTCGTCATAGTAAGCGAGGTCCGACCCCGTCTCACGTCGCAGAGCCGTTTCAAAGAGCGCCTTCACACCCGCCCGGTCCAACCACGTGGGATTCGTCCCAAGCGGCTCACCGACGGAGAGCGGCGCATCTCCATCCATGGCGACATTCAGGAAAGCATGAACGTGCGGATATCCGCGAAAGTAGAAGACCGCCGCGGGACCTTCCAGACGAAAGACCTGGGCTTCGGGAATGTTGCCGTCCTGGCCGTGTTGGTAGTAACTCAAAAAGAGCGCATCGAGACCCCCGTTGGCGGCGAGACACTCGCGAGCATACGCCACATCGCCGGGTTCGTAGGTACTCATGATCCGCTCGACCAGCTCGTGGGCCACGGTTTTGCTCTCCTCAGTAAGTTCGGCCACGGGAATTCCCTGAAATGAGCCGTGCCGTCCCTGGAGTTCGATCTGGGTCTGGACTGGAGCCTCCTCCAGAACCGCATGCTTCCTTCGGCCGTCATCGAGACTGCGTAAGAGCCGCTGTCCGATCAAAAACTGGTCGCGATATACATTCCCCGGCAATCCAACCCGCTCATTTCCGCGCTGATCGCCATAAACCTGCGGCCCACCGAAAGCTGCGCCTTCGGCGCTCCTGCCTCCAAGACGCAGATTCAGGTGCGTTCCGGTAAGGATAATTTGATACGGCGGCGAGGCCGGGTCGCCACAAATCAGGACACGCATCCCGTTTACGCCAATCCACCGCGTGACGTCTTCCTGGGGCAGGCGGCTGCGCCCTTCCACTGACAGTCCCGCGTACATCAGGTCGGTCAGAATCCCGCGCTGTTCTCGACTGAAACCGGACAAGACTTCGCGGCCTCCACCCCAGACTCCGCGGTTGTGATATTGCCGCAAGGGATGGTCATAGCTCACAGACGCGTCGGCACGTTGGGCAGCATCGAGTCCCATGTACAGACGCCGCGCAAGGACATCCGCCGGTTCAATCACGCGGCTCGGCCCCGGCGGCAAAACCCAATAACCACCGAAGAGTCCCGTGCCGGTTAGGACCCCAAGTCCGCCAGCTTTAATTGCGGTACGGCGATTCATGCTGGGATTTTACCAGTTCGATTTCGGAATTCCGCGGAATTCAGGCCATCCTGGATAATTTGGGACCGAAGCACAATCCTACCCGGGTATGACCATCAGGTTATGATGGAGTTATGAAAGTGGACAAGATCAGTATTTCTCTTGAGCCGGCCCTCAGCGATGAAGTCCGCGCCGCAGCCATGAAAGCCGGAATTGGAGTTTCAACATGGCTAGCGGAAGCCGCTGCCGCTAAACTCCGGGCGGAAGCATTGGCAGACTTCCTTGACGTTTGGCAAAAAGAACATGGCCCGATTACGCCGCAGGAATTGAGCCGTGCGGAATCGGAACTCGGCCTCAAAAAAGCGAGACGCATCCATTGAGCGCGTTGGTGCTGGACGCAGGGGCGCTCATTGCCGTAGATCGCAATGACCGGTCTATGATCGCGAGGCTGCAAGCCGCGCACCGCCACGGGTTTGGATTACGAACGACCGCAATCGTACTCGCCCAGGTTTGGCGTGATTCAGGCGGCCGCCAGATAGAACTTGCGCGATTACTCCGCGCCGTCGATGTACGCCCGGTTGACGAGCGCCTGGGTCGCGAATCAGGGATTCTCCTCGGCCTTGCAAAAACGAGCGATCCCACAGACGCGACAATCGTCCTTACAGCCTCAAATGGTGATCGCATTCTCACCAGTGATCCCCGGGATCTGAAAAGGCTTACGTCAGCAGCTCGAAAGCGCGAACAGATTAACGCGGTCCTTAAATTCGCCGCACGAAGCCTTGACGCACCCGCTCCTGTGCTCGCCCGTTAAATCGCCTGCCGATGCTCATTCTGTTCGATCATGTCACGCCCGCTGGAGTGGCTCGCTGTCTCGAGGGTCACAAGGTTGTGAGAGCGAAGGAGTGCGGATGGATACGCTCACGAACGGTGACCTGCTCTCTGCTGCCGAAAGGGGTGGGTTTGACCTGCTCCTCACTGCCGACAAGAATGAACTCGCAGATCCTCGCGTGTAGCGAGAATTATCCAGAAACACGTACCTGGAAAAATGGCGATAACACCGGCAATGGCCAGAAGAAGGAACGTGTTTCACCCTCAGTCGGGTGCCGGGGTGATCGAAGGCTTGCGGCATTGCTCAGCCAGGCCGCTCGATCGTGTGCTGCGCCGGTGAATACCGGAACCTGGCGGCGACGGCGGCGATCTCCGATTCGCTCGGCTCGATGTGATGGTTGAAATAGGTTTCGGTGCTGACGTGATCGCGTGGAGCGCCCGAACGGAACAGGACCTGCCGGACCAGTTGCACCATCCCGCCGTTGCCGACCAGATGAAAATGATGCGTCTCCACAATCTCCGGCTTGAACAGCGGCGGAATCGATTCGGTGACGCGGCCCGTTAGTCCCTGCCATTCCGGCAGAGGACTCGTCACGGTGAATTGCCACTCGAAGTTCGAATAGTCGCGGCCGAGTGCTTCGAGTTCGCGGATCAGGCAAAAGTCCGCCTGTTCGCGGAATCCGGCGTAGAGCCGGATGAGCCGCGGCTCGCCCTCACGCAGCGTCTTTTCGGCGTAGCCGAATATCGGACCGATGCCCGTGCCCGTTGCGATCAGAATGATGCCGGCGGCGGTGGGACGGATCTCGTCCTGGACCGGTGTATGAAATGGCCCGTGGAAGGACAGGGAATCGCCGGGCTGCAATTCGGCAAGCCGCGGCGTCATGCGCCCGTGGGGGATCACGCGATAAAGGTGCGAGAAGCGGCGGCGGTCGGGTTCGCCGCGGCTGACGGTGTAGGCGTGACGCTGATATCCGCCGTCCGGATTTGGCAGCCCGAGTCCGAGAACGTGGCCGGGTTCGTAGCCGGCGGGAAGATCGTCAGCGGCTTCCAAGGTGAGCCAGACGCTGCCGCGGGCGATGGCGCGGTTCTCGATAACCTGCGCTGGACGCCACAGTTGCGTGCGATCTCCGATCATTGATCCATAGTAATCGAATATGGCGCCATAACGACTTGGCACGGCCGTCACCCGAGAAGCTTCTGAATGAGGTAACGCGCGGGTAGTGTATGCCGCGCTACAAATACTTGATGAAGGCGACTTCGTTGTGAGCTTCGTTGTAGATGATCTCGTCAACCAGCGTGTGACTCATCAGAAGGCCGAAGCCGCCAGGACGAATGCCTTTTTCGATACGCACAGCCATGTGGCCGTGAGGATGATCCGGATCATTGGAGACCGCTGCATGCTGTAATTCCGCGGGATTGAAACCGGGACCAGGATCTTGAATGCGATATTGCAGAAAGCGGCTGAACCGAAGGCAAGCGATGCGGACCTTCCGGTTGGGATCCAGTTGGCCGCCCCATTCGAGCGCATTCATGAGCAACTCGTGAAAGGCGAGGCCCGTCGATTCGCGTACTTCCTGCGGCAGTTTGGCGTTGAGACCCAGCATGAAGCTTTGGATGCGGTCTGCGATCTCCAATTGACAAGGCACCAGCAGCTCCACCCAATCGGGTTTTGCAGAAACGACCTCGATGGGCAGGACCTCAGCCGTCTGGCTCAGGGCTTGTTCAACCGCATCGAGATACGTCGCACGCTGCGCCGGCTTGGAAATAAACTGATACGCCTGGCCTTGAACGGCACGGAGGACCGTTTCCGGCGTATCGTCGCCTGTCATCACAATCACTTTGGGCGAATTGGACGGATGCGGCCGGCTCTGCAAACGTTGCAGGATTTCAAAGCCGCTGATCCCAGGCAACCCCAGGTCAAGAAGCACGAGATCGAAATGATTGCGATCAAGCAGGTTCCAGGCAACGGCGCCATCGGCTGCCCCGACGATCTCATACTCGGGCTTTTCCAGTAGTTCCAGCAGCAGCTCGCGAAGGGCGTCGCTATCCTCCACGATGAGAATTCTTCTTCGCAGCGGTTTCATGGGACACCATTCTAGCGCCGAATATGACGCGGAAACAGAACGGACGTCCACAGTCGTAACATGTTCACTCAACCCGCGACAATCGGCCCGGCACGACATCCAATACTACTGAATGAGACTGACAGTCGAACCAGTTCTGAAAGAGTCGAACCGAGCGATCGGTCGGCCACAACCGTTGATCCGTCCACCATCCAGCAAGCTGTTCCTGGAAGATGTCATCGAAATGGCCTTCAACCCATTTCGCGAACTCTTCGTCCGATTCGAATTCCGGCACTAGATAAATGACCGGCTCCTCGTTAATGTCCTCCAGGGTCAAATCCGAGCTGCTTGCGTCAACTTCGCGCACCCAATCCAGGAACGCCGGCTTTGCCGTCAGAATCAACGCGGATCGATTCACTTCCCGCATTTCGCTATGCCTCGCTTCAAGCGACTGTTGCAAGAATGCCACGTTCGAAGTAAATTCATTCCCGCATTTTAAAAGGGTGGTGATGATGAGCAGTCCGCCGATACAGTTTCACAAAATCTGGGTCGAGCAATGCGAGGCGACCGGAGGGATACGGCAGCGATTCGGACTCGACGACGCTCTGCAGTATCTGATCGGCGAAAAACTCTTCAGCTTCGTCGATGCCGCAGAAGACGACGCTGATTTTGCCTCAGAGCTGCCGGCATTCGTCACCGAAATCCGCCGGATCTTCTCCGAGCAGGAGATCCGCTCGTTTCTGGACGAACTCGAACATGACAAATTCCTCGCTCCCAATGAGGCGGATTTGGGGATCGAGGATGAGACCGATGAGTTCGACGACGAGGAGGAGACAATCTTGCCAAATCCAGTCCGAGCCGCAGAAGAACTTCTGCGTTTCTCCCGTATCCGTCAACTCCTGACCGAGTAGCTAAGCCGTCAGCCTGGACGCTCGTCCCAAAATCTGCTTCCATTTTATCCAGCCGATCTTACTTGTCTGAAGTTATCTACATCTTGTATAACCCGTTCGCGGGCGGTCGCTCACGGTTCATGTTGATTCCAGACCGACCACTCCCGGCGCTTCGCGACTAATTCGTTGCAGTGCCGCGCCGTTTTCGCTACGGTTCAGCGAACCCGGCCCTGTAGCCTTCCATCGCGTCGTTTGCTTTCTGGCCTCCCATAGTTACTTCAGGAGTTTTATGCCGAAACGAATTTCGATCGTCGTTTGCCTGCTGCTCTCAGGGACGGTTCACGGGGTACAAGTGAATGCAGTGCCCGCGTTTGAAGTTGCGTCGGTCAAGCCATCGCTGCCATCGGGGCGTGGTGCGCCGAGGCAGGTAGGAGGGTGTCGCGGGAGCGATACTCCGGCCGGGAACGGCTCGCGAATCGAAAACATCCCGCTCGGCCGATGCGTTTTCCGGGTGGCGCGCTTGAGCGAGATCCTGGGCGACATGTACAAACTGTCGAACGATCGAATCAGCGGTCTTCCGGATTGGGATCGTTCCTCGTTCTTCGATGTAGAAGGAAAGGCGGAAGATCCGGAGAGAACCACGGAAGCACAGCTCATCCAGATGCTTCAGAGACTGTTGACGGAGCGTTTCCGGCTGGATATGCGGCATGTCACCGTCGAGGCCCCCGTGTTCGCGATGCGGGCCGGCAGGAAGGGACATAAGTTGCAGGTGTCCAAGGAAGAGTCCGCATCGGTGACACCGCAGGGCGGCAGTCTCGTCTTCAAAGGGATGACGATGGCGAAGCTGGCGGATTTCCTCAGCGGAATGCCGGCAGTTGGACGGCCGGTTGCAGATGCGACGGAACTCCGCGGACGTTTCGACTTCACGCTGACCGTCCTGGACACCAAGCCGGAGAACGCCGGAGACTTGAAGGGCGCGATGTCGAGGTGGGATTCCGTATTGAGCGACGTTGAGGAACAACTCGGTCTGCGCTTCGACTCGGAGAAACGCATGGTCGATGGCTTGATCATCGACCATGCGGAGAAGCCGATGGCGAACTAGAAAGCACCGTGAAATGCACCGGTCCCTGGTCGCTGGCTCTGCGCACGGCGTCGGGTCCGAGACTCTACTTCACCGCGACGGCTGTCAGCCCTGCGACGGCCCTTTCGCGAATTTGCGGGTCGGGATCGGTCTGCGCGGCCCGGAATTCCGCCGCCGCTCCAGCCCGGTCTCCCCTACGCCGCAGCACCGCGCCTAGTTCCAGGTGGGCCTTCCCGAAATCGGGCTGCAAGCGAATCGCCTCTTTGTAATGTGAAATCGCTTCGGAGATCTTGCCGTCTGCTTCGAGCAACTGGCCCAGGGCCTCGTGCACCAGGGGTTGCCTCGCTTCGGCTTGCAACGACCTTTCCAGGTGCGTCCGTGCTTCGGCTCTCCGGTTCATCCTTGCGAGGGTGATACCATAGCTGAACTGATTGAACGCGTCGTCTCCCGCTCGCTCGAAGTGCGAAATCGCCCCTTCCAAGTCGCCGCGCAGTTGCAACAGGTAGGCGAGGTTCGCTTGAGCCGCCTGCATGGCAGGCCGGATACTCAGCGCAGCCCGGATCTGGACCTCCGCCTCCCGAACCTGACCGATCTCCGCCAGCACATAGCCCAGGCTGTTTCGGCTGTCCGCAAATTCGGGATCGAGATCGATGGATTTTCGGAATGAATCGATCGCCGATTTCTTGTCCCCGAGTTCGGATTGCAGAAGCGCCAGGTTGTACCAGACCTCGGGCTGGTCCGGGTCCGCTTGCACAGACTTCAGCATGGCATCCAGGGGCTCCCGAGATTTCCCCATTGCCCGCAAAGGCATCGCCAGTCTGGCCCACAATACTGCGGACTGCGGCCTCATTTCGATTGCGGCACGATATGCCGACGCCGATTCCTCAGAACGGCCCGCGCGCTGCAGCGCGTCGCCCAACTCCATATAGACCTCCGGGCGTTCGGGTTTTCGCTTGGTAACCTCCGCTTGCAGCCGGCCGATTCCGTCTTTCAGATTGCTGCCGTGGGTGACCTGCGCGATAGCCGTGTAAAGATCGTCCTGGTCTCCGTACGGCACGACTTCACCGTGATACTCCCACTCCGAATGACTCTTTTCGGGACGCTCCCTCAACAGGTCTGCTGGAGGGCGCCGTTGGATCAAATGATCCGTCATTACAACGTGGACGACGTCCTCCGGCCGGCGTTTCGGCATATGGCACTCGACGCAGTTGCTGCCGGACAGATGCGGCTGTACTGTGATTTTCCCTGGGTCGTGACATCCCAGGCATACCTTGTTATATCCGTCGACTGCCGCCTGACCATGCTGTATATCATGCGGATTGTGGCACGTGGTGCAGCCAAGCGCGCCGTTACTTTCGAGAAAGCACTTCGATTGGCGGAGCCGGTACACCGCATTCACGATCTCGAACTTTCCTTCTCTGCCTGACCCTGGCGCGTGATCAAACCAGAGTTGAAAGGCGCTGAAAGGCTCGCCGGGACGGTAAGAAAACGGCCCGCGATCGAAGCGACGGATTACGTTCGGCAGAGGGGCACTGGTCGTTTCGAGATGACACTGCATACAGACCTCCAGGGCGCGCTCTTTCCCCAGACGCGCAGGATTCACAATCGCGCTCCGGATGTCCTCGAGTTTCGCACCGGGCTGCGCCAGCGCTCGAAGATGGTTGCCACCTGGTCCGTGGCATCGCTGACAGTCGATCCCCTGAGGCAGCTGCCCTGTGTAGACAGGCTCCGATCCTGCGTCCTCATGACCGGACGGAATTGCGGGATAGGAGTTGTGGCAGAACATACAGTCGTAGCCGACCTTCCTCCCGGTCGCCGGATCGCTCATGTCGAGACCGGGATTCAGTGCCCAGCTGCCTCCCTTTTCCGCATACCACGCCAAGGGAAGTTCGATCAAAGTATTCCGCGCCGTACGATGAAGATACGTTCGGACGTGGTTGCCCGAACCCATCACATAGTCGATCTTCGACTCACCGACGCTCTCTTCCTGGCCGTTGAATCCAATCTGCCACGACCGCTGATACCAGGCGCCGTCCCTGGCGACGATCTGATACCAGGTACCCGATGCCCGATGAAAATAGGCCTTCGGATTCGAGACGCTCGTGACGCCCGGAGAATAGAAGGATCTCGCCATGCCGGTATTGGAATAGGTGTCTGCGATCTCCGTGTGGCAGTCCGCGCAAATTGCGGCATCAACGTACTCGTTTGCCGCAGCAGGCGCGACCGGCTTCCTGTCGGAGCACGAGGCCAGCGCAGCGACGCACGTGAAGACAAGAAGCAATTTTGACATGGTGTGTGAGCGACCCCCTGCCGCTTCGCGGCTCTCCCCCTGTATCAGGGGGAGAGTTACTGTCCCCCTGATGCAGGCAGGGGGTCGCTCACACACCATCTTGAAGTCGGCTGCTAGAAGGTAAACCTCAAAGCCATCTGCAGGACACGTGGAGCGGCGGCACTAGACGTCTTCGTGATTTCACCGAAGACCGACGATCCGAATGCGGCGTAGGTGCCCGCGCTGGTGGTACCGGGGATCGGCGTGATGCTTAACGTCGGATTCGCAAATGTCTCCTTGTTCATGAGGTTATAAGCTTCCACGCGGAAGCTCACTTGTTTGCGTTCACCGATTTTGAAGACCTTGTTGAGCGACAGATCGTCATTCCAGAAGGGCAATCCACGCTGCATGCCGCGGTAGCCGACTTGGCCGGCGTAGCCGGGTACGAAATCGTTCCCGGCGCTGACATTGCTGAATATGCTCGGAATGCCGAGGTTGTCGAACTGAAGCTTGCTCGCTGGAGGGTTGACAACGCCCGGACCGAGTATGCAAAGGGCCGAGCTGAGGTAGTTGCTGTTGAATATGCCGCTCGCGGTGCATGTGATCGGATTGCCGGTGTGGAATGTAAACAGAGTGCTGACCTGCCACCCGCCAACGATCCCGTTGACCACTTTCGGCGCGTTGCCAAGCAGGGGCTTGCCTCTCCCGACGGGAAGTTCGATCACCGAATTCGCGTTGATCGTATGACGCGCATCGTAATCGGCCGGACCGCTGCTGCATTTCGGACAGAAGGCGTTCTGGACATTTGTCGGACCACCGTTGCCGCCCGCTGCGTTGGCGCTTCCCTCCGAGCCGGAAGCGTTGTCGATCGCGTGAGACAACGTGTAATTGAAGTCATAGCCCCAGCCATTCGAAACCGTGCGCCGGAGCGAAACCGTCATGGAATGGAAGTTGGCAATGCCCGAATTGCTGTATGCAAGCACGTCCGAAGCCTGCAACGGGAAAAATGTGTTGCAACCGGTTTTGACCAGGCAGCCGCCACCGGGACCTTGACGAATGCGGTCGTTATCGTTGATGGTGTCGGTCCAGCTTCCGAGGTATGTGGAATAAGCATCATAGAACAGGTTGGCGGACGCGCTGCCGGGGATATAGAAGCCGGCGAGATTACCCAACATGTTCTCGGCAAAAGGCTGGAGAGGAATCAGGTTCGGATTGGCTTTGACCTGAGCGGGCGTGACGCCGGAATTGTAGAGTTGCGCAAGCGACTTCGCAGCCTGCGAGAAGAGCTGCCCGGACTTCGGATCCGTGAAATTCTCGAGCGGCTGACCGAAATCCCGGGTCAGGATCGCACGATGGGAAAGGCGGCCCGCATAGCCGACTTCGATGGTCATATGCTTCGGCAATGGGCGGGCATAGTTGAGGTTGAGGAGATACTCGTAAGGGGCTTTCAAATCGCTTTGAACGGCGGTAAAGCTGGTGAACCCGCCGACGATGGTTGGAGGCGTATAGGGAAATGCGCCGCCGGTTGCCGTAGAGAGCGTGGTGTATGTGGCGGGCGTCCCATCGTAGCGGGGACTGCTCGTGAAGTTCGTGTTGTTGGCCTGCTGAACCTTTGTCGCCAATCCCGGCGAGCCGCTGTTGGAAAACTGGGCAGCCAGGCCGTTGCCATAGTTATCGTAGACGAGGGATGCGCCGCCACGGAGGACGCTGCCCTTGCCCATGATCTTTTCGAGCAGTCCGCCATCTCTGGGAGAGTATGCCAGCGAGAGCCGCGGCGCCCAGTCCTTGTTGTCTTGCGGATAATAGCCGGCACCATGGTTGACGGGCCCGCCGACGACATAGGTAATGTTGGCATCCGGAAGGGCGGAGTTCGGAACCCCGGCCAAAGCCGCGCCGATCCGCTCTCCGAAGAAGTTGCTCATGTTGGTTTTGGGAACCACCTGCACGCCGTCCTCGGCGTACGGCACTCCATAGATGGCGTAGCGCACGCCGGCGATGACCGTAATATTGGGCTTCACTTTCCAGGTGTCCTGGAAATACTCCTCAGGAGAACGGGAAATGAAATCGCGGCTGATGGACTGCCCGAACGGAATCGGCTGGCCATTAATGCCGAAGTTATAGGTTGCGCTGCCGCTGTTCAACATACCGAAGATCGCCCCAAAAGCATTGGTCACGTTGGTCGTCGAGGAGAGCGCCGCACCCGGAACTGTTTTCTGAATGTAGGCGGTAACGGCATTGGTGATGTCATTTCCGAGCCCGAGAAGCACGGTTCTGCCGAAGCTGTAGCTCGGTTCGTTGTTGGCGACCGAGGTGAGGTTCTTCGCGATGAGATAGTTGAACCCCATCTGGAAGGTATGCTTCCCTTTCGTCCAGGTCAGATCATCACTCAGGTTCGGCGTCGGCGCGATACGCGTCGAACCACGTACTGTGGGCAGCTGCGTTGTAAATCCGAAGCTCGGCACCACGTTCAACGTACCGGTCGTCGCATTGCCCAGCCTCGTGTAGCCGTAGTTGAAGACGTTGACGAGCGTGGGTGTCACGACGTACGTGTAACGCGCGGAAACCCCGCGCGAGTTGTCGAGCGTCTGCGAGACGGGCGCCTGGCCTGGGAACAGCGCCAGGCCGTTGGTTGGAATCTGGGAATCGCCGACCAGCGTGCCGCGCAGCGAAACCGTATGACGGCTTGCGCCGTCGATGACGTAATCGATCTTGCCGACCTGAACATGGTTGTTCAGGGGCTGCGGCGCGTTAAAAAGCAATTGGTTGAAGTTCAGGCCCTTGTCGCTGCCTCCCAGAGGATTGTTACCCGAGGGATACTGCTGCGCCAGATTCGCGATGTATGGATTCTCGCCGATGCCGAGCGGATCGATCGCTTTGATGTCGGCTGGCGTCAATGAAACGGTCTGGCCGCTCTTCAGAAGCACCTTCACGATGCCCTGTTTCAAGGTATCGGTCGGAACATTTGCGGTGGCCGCAGCCTGGCTGCGGTCCTTCCGGCCTTCCCAGTTGTAGAAAAAGAACAATCTGTTCTTCTGGATCGGGCCGCCGGCCGAGAATCCGTATTGATTCCGGATCAGTGCGGGACGGGCGACGTGCGCGCGATTGCTGAACCAGTCATTGGCTTCAAAATCGGTATTCCGGTTGTATTCATAAATAGATCCGTGAAACGCGTTGGTGCCGCTCTTGGTGACCAGCGTCACCTGCCCGCCGGCCGAGTGGCCGAGATCGGCGCCCTGTCCGGCGATGGTGGTGCGGAATTCCTGCACCGAGTCGAGCGGAATCTGGAGGACGGAGTTGAATCCGTCTGCGCCCCGGTTGTCGGTGACATTGGCGCCATCCAAGGTCACATTGTTCTGGTCCGCTCTCGCGCCGAGCACCTGCCCGGTTGATGCAACGCCCGGCTCCTGGCTCAATAGCGCCACGACATTGCGGGTCTGCAACGGTAGCTCGACAACCTGCTTCTCTGTAAACGGGTTTCCGACAGTCGCATTCTCCGTATTGATAGCGGTCGCTTCCGCTTCCACGCTCACGACGTCCGTGGCCTGGCCGACGGCCAGTTCCAGATTCAGCGTCAAGGGCTGGCCTACTTGCAGCGCGACCTGTGAGACTTTGGTCGTGAATCCCGGCAGCTGAACTTCGACTTTGTAAGGACCCGGCAGGACCTGGAGAAATCTGTAGGTGCCCGTGTCATCCGTCAATTCCTGACGCGACACGGCCGTGTCTGTGTTTGTGATCGCTACCACCGCACCGGGTAGAACGCCGCCCGTTTGATCGGCGATGACGCCTTGAAGCGAACTGGTTTGCTGCGCCGCCAACGGCAGAGCCCCGATAACAGAAACAATAATGAGAAGAGCTATGAAATGCCGGTACACAAGATCCTCCTTGGGTTTTGTTGGTCAGGGAACGGTCAGACGTATGACGAAAGCCCTAACGGGAGGCTGATGCTCTTCAAACCAGGAGAGATGCAAGTGCGTGGGACGACGTAGCCGACGCTACAGACGGGGGGTAACTTTTCGAACTCGAACAGGGCGGAGTCTGACTTATTTGTAAGACGGCGTCAACCGTTTTTTACAAATTTGTGTCTTTTTAACGCGGGTGACTGGCGGGTATGCCCGTATCCTATTGGAAATTCGAATTTCCAATGGGATTTACGGTTGTTTCGGATCAATCCTCCAGACATTCTGTTGTTTAAGGTTTGAAAGCCATACGGATCCGTATCCCACGCGGATGGCATCTCCGCCGGGACCGGTCCATTGCCTGATGACTTTGTTCGTGTCCGGATCGATCTGCGTCAGCGGTAGATCGAACACGCTGACCCACACGAAACCTTCGCCGTATGCGATTTCACCGCTTGGCCCCGGCAAGCCGGCGTCGATGTTCGTCACCAGCTTTTTCGTGCGGACGTCAATACGGGAAACCGTGCCGTCACCCTGGTTCAACGTCCAAATGGCGCCGCCGCCGGTGGCGGTAAACCGCGGTTGAGGACCGACCGTAACGCGATCGGTAATCAAATTCGTTTTCGGGTCCACACGAACGACGACATTGTGTTCCGTGCTGGTGACCCAGACCGCTCCGTCGTCCCCTATCACGCAAACCGGGGAGCCGGACGGAACCTGAATCTCGGCGACGAGACGGTTCGTCTGCGGATCGATTCGCGAGAGAATTCCCTTGGAATCCGTCATCATCCAGATGCTGTCCGGGCCTGCGGCGAGCCCTCCTTCACTGTCCGCAGGCCCCAGCGGGATCGTGGCGGAAACCTTATTCGTTTTCAGATCGACGCGCGAAAGCGTCTTATCCATGCAGTTGGGAACCCAGAGGCTGCCGAAGCCGGCAGCCAGACCGGAACACGGACGCTTGCCGACTTCGACGGTCGCGGCAACTTTATTCGTTTTGGGGTCGAGTTTCAGAACCGTATTTCCAGGCCCGTTCGATACCCAGACGGCATCGGGCGTGACGACCTGCCAATCCGGGGCTCCTTCGACTGGAAACACTGCGACGGGCTTTATGGTGGAAATATCCCGCTTGACGCCAGGCGCACTGACGCCGGGACGGGACGCACGCGGCGGCTTCTGTTGCCCGGCGGCGAGAACAGACCCGGCCAGGCAGACCCCCAGCGCCACCGCGATGGACAATCGGCTCGGAATCAAAATGCCCCTCCTAATTCGCCGCTGCAGGCTGGGCCGCGCGCGTTGAAAGAATGATGTCCCGAAGAACCACACGTTCCGGCTTGCCTTTGAGATTGACCAGCACTTCGTTCAACTCGAGCAACGTCCCACGAGTGAGTTCCAGCACATGTTCTTCCGGCTGATACACCGTTCCTCGCGGGTAATCGACAAACGGAGTGCTCGTTTGTTCAA
>DASXLG010000114.1 GCA_036496425.1 Terriglobia bacterium
GCAGCCGCATAATTGAAACCCGGATCGACGAATCGTGTGTAGTAATCAAACGAGTCGTAGATCGAGTGATACGACCCTTCGGCTTCGCTTTCCCCGCCGAACTGCATATTCAGGGACGCAATTCCGAGATGTTGAAGGAACGGTGTGTAGTCCGAGCCTGACCCGAGTGCCGAAATGCGCACATCGGGACGTTCACGAGCCTCGCGGCGTTCTTCGGGCGACCCATCGACGATCTTGCGGGCTCGCCAGCGGCTGAGGATTGAAACCGGCTTCTCAGGATCGGTGACGTCGCCCGCAACCTCATTTACGAACTGTTCCAGCGTATGGGAACCTCCTACCGACAGAAAGCCGCGGCCATTGTTGTCCGAGTTGAGGTAGAGCACGGCTTTCTGAGTGAGTTCGCCGGCATGAGTTTCAGCCCACTCCGTCGAACCGATCAAAGCCTGTTCTTCGCCGTCCCATGCCGCATAGATGATCGTTCGTTTCGGCCGCCATCCGGTCTTCGTCAACTGGCTGGCCGCTTGTGCTTCAGCGAGGAGAGCCACCAATCCGCTGATCGGATCGTCGGCGCCATTGACCCACGCGTCGTGGTGGTTGCCGCGGATAACCCATTCGTCCGGACGCTCACTGCCTCGCAACTTCGCGATCACATCGTAGGCCGGCACGGTCTGAAAACGGAATTCCAGTTTCAGGTGGACCGTCGCGGGGCCGGGACCGAGATGGTATGTGATCGGAAGTGCGCCCCGCCAACTCTCGGGTGCCACGGGACCTGCCAACGCGCGAAGCAAAGGAAGAGCATCGCCATAGGAAATAGGCAGGACTGGAATTTTCGTCAGCGTTGCGGCGTCCTTGATATCGATGCGTTTTGCATCGGGGGTTGAGCCGACACCGGGAGTCAGCGGATCGCCGGGATAAAGAGGAAGGTCCGCGACCGAGCCTCGCTGCGCGCCGCCTTCCGGCCGCGCGCCGCCATTGGGATAGCTGTCGCCGGTGAAATAGCCGTCATCGCGAGGATCCGAATAAATGATGCAACCGATCGCGCCGTGCTCGAAAGCGATCTTGGGTTTGATCCCCCGGAATATGTTTCCATAGCGAACGATGACGATTTTCCCGCGTACGTCGACGCCGCGCCGTTCAAGTTCGTTGTAGTCGCCCTGCGCGCCGTAGTTGGCGTAAACAAGCTGAGCAGTGACGTCGCCGTCGATGGAATATGCGTTGTAAACCGGCAGCTGTTCGGACTTCTGCCCCGAGGTTGCATCTTCCTTGATCGCCGGTTCCTCCAGCTTCGCCGTGAACTTCTGGGGAGCGGTCAGCTCCAGAAGCCGGGTCTTCGGCGTCGCAAAGAGGACGTCGTAGCGCTCGATAGACGTGTCGTATCCCCACGAGCGGAAAAGTCCGGCGATGAAATCCGCATTCTGTTTGTCGTAGGCCGATCCCAGATGATGGGGCCTTGCCGACAGCCGCTTCATCCAGTCGCGCAAATCATCTTTTTTGATAAGCGAATCGAACCGCTGTTCAAGCGCGCGTTCGCGCGCCGTTCCATCCCGGTCGAAACCGAGCAGGGAAGCAGGAGGCTGTCCAATCTGAGCCGCGCTTACGGAGATGGACGACAAAAGCACGATCAGCGCTAAACGCCAGGTGCGTTTCATCTACTTGAACTCGACGATGACCGCGCGGGCCGACCCGTCGACAAGCTCTTCACTATGGGATCGATTGGGTTCGTTGAATGTCGTCTTGCCGAACGAGATGGTATTCACGACCGACTGGCCGTCCGGTGTCGTGGATTTCAGCTTTCCGTCAGCCAGGTATACAACAACGACCTGTTTGTCGTGGAAATGCATGACGGTCGGCTTACCGCGCTTCCACGTGTAGTCCCAGACGATGACGCGATTGTTTTCCAGTATCTTCTTCACGCCCTCCCGCGGAAATGCGAGCGGGTACCCGGTCTTATTCGGAACCGGAGGAATGTTGGCATTTTTGATGTCGACGACGACCGCATGCTTGTGGTCCTTCTGAACCTCGCCCTTCTTCAGAAACACGGCGCTGCCGGGCTGTGCCAGATCGATGACGACGCGATCGTCATCCGGCCTGGCCGTCGCCTGGTTCGTGGTTTCCCACACCGTGGTTCGCGGGTTGTCGATTAATTGCTTCGTTTGTGGCGCCAGCAATAGAAATAACGCGAGGATCGATGTCGTCATTCGGCAGATTGTACAGTGTTCTCGCGATTGTCGACAAATTCCCGGTCTCCAAGTAAGATTCCCGCCATGATTTCACATTCGCAGCCGGTGTCTAAAAGGAGATCCTTATGAGAATCATATTGGCTTTGACAGCGGTCGTTGTTTTATCGCTCAGCTTTGCGCAGGCCCAGGTGACCAAGGACACGGTGCCCGGTATCACAAACCTGGCGCGCGTGGAGACGACTGTTGCATGTGCGGGCGCCGTTACGCCGTCTGCTGTCAGCGAGATCAAAAAGATGGGCTTCGCGTCCATCATCAACTTGCGGCAACCGACTGAGCAGGGGGCGGACATTGACGGCGAGACCGCAGCCGCGAAGACCGCTGGAATCAAATTCTTCAACATCCCGTTCAACAACGCCATGATGGATCCGGCCGCCGTCGATCGATTCCTGCAGACGATCGCCCAGCCGGGAAATCAGCCGGCCTTCATTCACTGCGCCAGCGGCAACCGCGCCGCCGGGATGTGGTTGGTGAAACGCGTTCTGGTAGACAAGTGGGATGTCGATAAGGCCGGCGCTGAAGCGGCGAGCCTGGGGCTGACCAACGCGATGCTGAAGAACTTCATGATGGATTACATCAAGTCGCATTCCAAATAGGAGGAAGAAACCACAAGAGCCACAACATGCAGAGAAACTATGTGCCTTTTGTGCTTTTTGTGGTTTCGTCCCCCATTCCCAGAAAATCACGAGTCAAGCCGGTCTCCAGTTCAAACAGCCTCAGGTCACCGTATTCGCGCGGGTAGGGCAGATCGATCGTCAGGCGCTTGAAGATGGTGGCGGGCTTAGCACTGACAATCAGAACCTGCTGCGAGAGGAACACCGCCTCGCTGATACTGTGTGTGACGAACAGAATGGTTTTGCCGGTCTCCTGCCAGATGCGGATCAACTCCCGACGCAGTTTCCGGCCGGTGATTTCATCCAGCCCGCTGAAAGGTTCGTCCATCAACAGCACATCCGGATCGATCGCCAGGGCCCGGGCGATCGCGACCCGCTGCTGCATTCCGCCGGAAAGCTGCAAAGGATAATAGTTCTCATAGCCGGCAAGACCGACGAGCGCGAGTTGCTTTTCTGCGAGAGCGCGTAGCGCATCGTGGTCGAAATCCCCGCCTTCGAGAGGAAGCGTGACATTGCCGGCGATCGTCCTCCAATTCAACAGACGCGGCTGCTGAAACACAAAACCGACGCGGTTTCCGCCGGCAGAGATCGTCCCGGACGAATGCTTGTCCAGCCGCGCGATGAGATTCAGAATCGTCGACTTGCCGCAACCCGACGGCCCCAGGATCGAGGTGAACGATCCATCGGGTGATTCGAAGCTGACATTCTCCAGAACACGGAGCCGTTCGCCGCCGGGCAGCGAAAACTCTTTCGTGACGTTCGTCAGGACTATTGCGCCCACTGTATTGCAGGAACTCCGGAGCGCCATCGCGTCAATCGTTGCTCGATGGGTTTGAAGATCAGGTACTCGATCGCGAACATCACCAGGAGGAACAGCAGCGTCCAGGCAAACACCTGAGACATCGAAAACAAGCCGAACCAGTAGTTCAGCTCGAAGCCGACACCGCTCGACATGCCGATCAATTCGACCGTCGTGCAGATCTTCCAGCAGATGCCCAGTGCATATCGCATCGAGGCGAGGATGTGCGGAATAAGCTGCGGGAAAATGATCTTGCGAATAATCGCGCTCTTGCTCAGGTGGAACGCCTGGCCCATGCCCACCAGCTGCATGTCCATTCCTTTAATCCCTTGCCAGATGCTGATGCTCACGGCTGGAAAGGCCGCAGTGCCGATCGCAATGATTGCCGCCATCTCGTTCAGGCCGAACCACAACAGACAGACGATGCTGTAAACGATCGCCGGCACGGTCAAGCCAACCATGACCCACGAATCGAGAAAACTTTCGCCCGTGGGAGAGAGGCCCATGATAGTTCCGACGGCTATTCCCAGGACCATCGTCAGAATGAGGCCCAGTCCGACGCGCAGCAGCGTCTTGTACAGATGATAGAACGCCTGTCCGGACGCAATGTTCCGTCCCATCGCTTTGAAAACCGGCACGGGACCGGGAACGATTGTCGGAGGAAAGACCGCCGAGAGAATGAGCCATGCAATCAGCAGGCTGGCGATCGACAGGACTCTGGGAAGCGTAGTCAATTCGCGAATTACGGCGTGCCCGACTTCTTGATCGCCGTGTTTGTAAGCAGAGTCTGCTGCTGAGCCATGAACTTCTGGACTGTGTGTTTGAAGAGTTTGATGGTGGATTCAGGAAACGCCAGCAGGAAGCGTTCGAACCGGTTGTAATCGAGCGACAGCAGGGTAGTCGGCTCTGCCGCGATCAAGGTGGCGTTGCGGCGCGCGTCCGTAAACATGCCGTATTCGCCCACAACTGTGCGAACGCTGACGATTTCGGTAGCCTTGCGGGCATTCGGAAGCCAGATTTCGAGAGCTCCTTCCGCGATGACGAACACTTCTTCGGCTTTGTCTCCGGTCTTGCAGACGACATCGCCCTTTGCATAACGCTTTTCCTCGAACATGGCCGCCAGCAGACGCAGCTCATTTCCGGGCACGGTTCGAAAGACGTCGCTATTCGCCAGGATCTGGATGCGCTTGCGCATGCTCGGCTCGTCCAGGAGCCTCATCTGCTGATTGAAGAACCGCGAAGAGCGCAGCATCATCTCGCGCCATCTGCGGTTTTCGCTGAAATGGCGGACCGGCAGAATGGATGCATCGCCGGTGATTCGCGATGCTTCGCGCAACCCCGAGGTATAAGCGCCATGAGTGCTGCCCCATTGGAAGGGATTGGTCGCTTCGCCTGCGAAATAGAGCCAGTCGCCGACCGGTTCGGAAAGCGTCCTGGTATCCTCAGGTCTGGACCCGACTTTCATATAAGTGTATGCGCCCATCGAAAACTCGTCCACGGACCAACTGGACCTCAGAACGCGCGTCGGAGCCGGAATCTTATGGCCGAAACAAGCTTCAAGCGTGCGTGTCGCCCAGGTCTCTGCGTCGGCGGTGCTGCACTCTTCCAGCCATTTGCCCAACGCGCCCCCGGCCTGAATCTGAAGACAAGGTACATGCTGTGTCTTCCAGAGATTGATGATGTGCGTCGGCTCGAACGACGTATCCTGGCTGACATAGCCGAAGATGTATTGGTCCTTGTTCCAGAAGACGTCTTTGAAGAAAAAGAAAATTTTGCCCAGAACACCGAAACCGAGCCGATCGATGGCCCTCACCCGGAATTCATTTAACGCAGGCGAAAACCGGATACCGCTCTTCTTCAGAACGCCGAGGGGTACCGTTACGATGACGCGATGGGCGCGATGCTCGCCCTCCCGGGTTCGAACGAGAACCCGGCCGATCGGGTCGGGACTGTATTCGATGCTCGTGACGACTTCCTGAAAGCGAATATCCAGTCCGGTTTCGAGCTTCGAAATAAGGCTGCCATAGCCGTCGACGAAGACACTGTCGCCATAGCCGTACACCTCATAGCCTTCGTCCCAGAAGAGAGTCGAGAGGGAATCGGGCGGAGCGGCGCAGTCTTCCCGCGCAAACAGCGCAACATGCCAGGGAAGATCGGAATTGGATCGATCGTCCCCCCGCAGCCGGGCCTGCGCCTCGGCTACAGCCTGGGCCACGGAGAAGTCCGGCCGGCCAAGGCGAATAGCTTCACGGCGAAGACCTTCAATCGTGTCCCGGAGGCGGTCCGCAACCAGAATGCTTTGCCACTTCTCCTCAGAATTAACCCGCCCCAGGCGTTCCCTGTATAACTCGATCGCTTCCCAGCCTCCCCGGTAAGTGCTGTCTCCGCCGACAAATACCGTGTCGAGCGCATGCTGCCGTGCAAGGTTGGTAATCGGATTTCCTTCGGTCCCGTAAATCCATTGCGCTCCGACGTCGACGCAATACTTTGTGAGGATGCGGCCGCCGCTCCGCTTTCGCGCTTCGAGGACGACAACGGCGTATCCCCTGTCGCGCAGGGACCTCGCAGCAGCCAGTCCTGCCAGGCCGGCGCCAATAACAATAACCCGCTCGCTCACCATCGGTCCGGGTGCTCCTGAAGAAAGTCAAAATGGAACCGAGAGAATACAACAATTATGGTGTTTTGAGAATTAACAGCCGACAGAAAAGAGCAGGCCTCGCAGGTAAGCCTCGAGTTCCTTTCTTTCGATGTTCTTTCTGGCAATGGTGGATGCCGACGTATCCGGATCCTCGATGAGTTTTTCTATATCGGCGATCGATTGCCGGATTCGGGTGACCTCGCCGTCGACGGCGGGGCTAGCACCGGGAGGTATGCCCTGCGTGGGTATCATTTCGGAGCTATTGCCGGATACGGCCCTGGGCACCTGCAGTTCCTGCGTCAGCTGTTCGTGTTTCTGGACCATGTCCTCTATGCTCGCAGCGTGCTCTCGTTTGAGCTGCGCAACGCTTCCGGAATGGATTTCCTCCCGGATTTGCGTTAGCGCGACATTGAGTTCCTGGATCTCCTTTTTGGCGGATGTCAGTTCCTGTGCCGTTTTCAAGGCGCGTTCGTGATATTGCAGAACGCTGGCGCGGCTTTCAGCAAGTTGTGCTTCGAGTTCCCGGATGCGTGCTTCTTCTACCGTCTCTGTCCGCATGTACACGCGGTCCATGACTTCTTTGATTTGCGACCCGCCGGTGGGCACCATACGGCGCAACTTCATCACTTCGGTCAGCAGCGTTTTTTTGTCTTCCTCCCACTTCGACCGCGTATTCAGGAATTCACGCTCTATTCGCAGACGAAGCGTCTCGGCTTCAGACAGCTTGAGTTCGAACTGGTCCTTGATTTGTTGCGTCGATCGCATGGGATTGCTCAAGCGCGTAAGGGCCTCGGTTACGGCCAGCTCCAACCGGCCTATTTCATTTTGCAACCTCTGGCGTTCGGCCACCCAATCGGCGGATGCCTGCCGGAGCTTCTCATCGACAACGGTCTGTAATTCCTCTGGATTTGGGGCAGCGAAGTTTTTGGAGAGTGCCTCTTCGAGTCTTTCGATCTCGGCATTCAGACGGCGGCGTTCGGACCGGAATCTCTGGGAAGCCGCCTCCATCTCTTCCTCGAGATTCATCTTGTCACGGCGCATTTCCCGTAACTGGTTGTCGAACTGATCCTGAACCTGTTCGATTATCTGCTTTCTCAGCGTTCCTTCATCCATCGCCTCAATTATAGCTAGGGAGTGTAGTCATTGCGAATGAGGTCTTGCGGCACAACTTTAACGACGCTGTCGCCGATGATGTTGTGAACCAGGTTCAAGTAGTCGTTCTGCAACGCGATTTGATTCGCGTCCCACGTTTCCACGAGGTTGGCTCCCATCTTCTCGCGAAGCAGCGCGCGTTGTTTTGGATCATCCATCTGAATGCTGGCCGCGTATTCATCCCACACTTCAGGGTGGGCGTGAACATACATAAGCGTGTTTTTGTAGGCCTTCAGGTAGTCGCGCACGATATCGCCGTGGTTTTTCGCAAACTCCTCGTTGGTGGCAACGATGACGTGCGCCGGCGCGCGGCCTCCCTGGTGCGCTTTGTACTCCGCGCTCAGGTCCACGAGGACGCGATAGCGATCGCGGGCAAACTCCTCAATGGATTCCACGGTGCCCAGCAGCGCGGCGTCGATGTCGCCTTTACCGAGCAGTTCGGCCAGCGCGGGAGCCGGCGCCGTGACGATCTCGGCATCATGAAAGAGGTCGATGCCATACCAGTTGCGGGCAAGCACGGCAAGAAATGCGAAGGTTGTCGATCCCGGTCCGCCGAAGGCGCCCAGCTTTTTGCCTTTTAGATCACTCAGCGTTTTGATCGGTGAATCTTTGCGGACAAAGACCATATTGACCGGAGAGAACACGCCATAAATGACAATCAGGTCTTTTCCTTCATTTCGCGCGGTGGCCATCGTCGTAAAACCGCCGAAGCCGATGTCCACTTTGCGCTCCGCCAGCATGAGATGCAGATTGGCCGGGCTCAGCGACTTCACTTTGTCCGCTTTCAGGCCGACCTGATCCAGCAGGCCATGACCTTCCATGACGAAGTCGACGAATTCCTGCGCGCCGGGTATGAGGCCGAGTTTGAATGTCCGCGAGTCTGAAGGTTTCCTGGCGCAGGAGAAGGACAGGAACACAAGAAGCACCAGAGGCACAAGATGTCTGATTGTCTTGTGCCTCTGGTGCCTCTTGTGTTCCTGTCCCCTCATCGCGCGAGTCATTTTAGCGTTTCGAGCAGCTGTTTGCGATCGAGTTCCTTTTCCCAGTGCGAAACCACGATCGTCGCAACGCCGTTGCCGATGAAATTGGTGATCGAACGTGCTTCCGACATGAAGCGATCGATGCCGAGGATCAGGGCCAGTCCGGCGACCGGAATCGACGGCACCACCGTCAACGTTGCTGCGAGAGTGATAAAACCTGCACCGGTAACACCCGATGCGCCTTTCGAGGTCAGCATTGCCACGGCGAGTATCGTGAGCTGCTGCCGCAGTGTGAGGTCGATATTCAACGCCTGCGCCACGAACAGAGCCGACATCGTGAGATAGATGTTCGTGCCATCCAGGTTGAATGAGTATCCGGAAGGAACGACCAGGCCGACCACGGACTTCGAACAGCCCAGCTTCTCCAGTTTCTCCATGAGCGGCACCAGCGCCGACTCCGATGAGGACGTCCCGAGAACCGTCAGAATCTCATCCCCGATATAGCCCACGAATCGGATGATGCTGAAGCCGGTCAACGCCGCAACCGTGCCGAGGACAACGAAAATGAACAGCAGGCAGGTCAGGTAGAAGCTGCCCATCAGGAGCGCGAGAGGCCGCAGCGCGGCGACGCCGTATCTGCCGATGGTGAATGCCATGGCTCCGCCTGCGCCCAGCGGCGCCAGCTTCATCAATGCATTCATCATCGAAAAGAAGATGTGCGAGCACGCGTCGATAAATTGATGAACGATTTTCGCCGCGGGGCCAAGGCGCATCATCGCGTAACCGAAGAGGATTGCCACGAACAGGACTTGCAGAAGATCGCCCGAGCCCGTGAAAGCGTCCAGGAATGTCGCAGGGATGACATGAAGGATGAAGTCGCCGGTGTTCTGGCTGGCGGCACGCTTGGCATAGTCCGCGACGGCATTGGCATCGAGCGTCCGCGCGTCGATGTTGAAGCCGGCGCCGGGCCGCACGGTATTGACGATCATCAGGCCGATGAGCAAGGCAAACGTCGAGATGAACTCGAAATAAAGCAGCGCTTTGGCGCCCACACGTCCGACTTTCTTCATGTCACCCGCGCCCGTGATTCCCAGGACGACGGTGCAGAAGATGACCGGACTGATCAGCATCTTGACGAGGGCGATGAATCCGTCGCCCAGAGGCTTCAGCTTGACGGCCCTTGCGGGATCGATATAGCCGAACAGACCGCCGCCGATGATCGCGACCAGGACCCAGAAATACAGATGGTGAGTC
>DASXLG010000115.1 GCA_036496425.1 Terriglobia bacterium
CGAGCTTCATAATGCGCCCCCATCTGCGTCATCCGCGCCATCTGCGGCTAAAAAAGTTTGGTTTCGGCATAGCCGCGCTGTGCCTTTTGTGGCTATTCCCTTCTGTTGCATCAGCCGAGGATGCATATCCTCCCTTGGATCTGCATTCCATTCCGATCTCAGCCTGGTTGAATGGCGGCGACCACACGGACATTTCGTGGGTCTTTCGTGTAAACGATCCTTATCTTCGAATCGATCAGCGGCTGGAGGTCCTATACTCCGCTACGGTCGACGCCAAGGCACTCAACAAGACGGGAAAGCAGCACGAACTGTTTCTCATCAGCCGCGTCAGTACACCGGATGGGGAGTGGCTGAACGAAGCCGGCATCCTGCACAAGAGCATCGACCAGGAGCTGCCGAACAATCTTCAGACGCAGTTCTCCATGCGGATGGTTGTTCAACCCGGCGATTACATGTTGTGGACAGTGCTTTATGATCGCAAAACAGGCAAACACAACGTCACCAGACACCATGTCAAAGTCGGTGAACTGCGCGGCGACCCATTACCGGACTTGTATCAACGAATGCCCTTAGTCGAGTTCCCCAACTTCGGGGACGCCGAGAAGCCGCTTGGAGCCGTCGGCAGCCTGCTGTATCTGCCGGTTCACAACAAGCAGCCCGTCCAGGTCGAAGTGATTTCGATGCTCAGTCCGCCGGAACAGTGGACCGGCCGCGGCCGTGTTGTTCGCGCTCACAACGACGATACTCTTGGAGCCCTGTCGGCGCTTTCTCAGATGGAGCTCGCGGCCGGCGGCATTTCCGTCGCGGGCCTGGATCTGGTCCGGCGTCAGATTATCTTCGAACAAAGCGACTTTCGCAGTGTCAAGTGGGATGCTCTGATGGACGCCGTAAAGAAGGCCCAGAGTCCCGACATCAGCACCGCCGCATTGCAAGGATCAAAGGGCAACGGAGCATTCTTCCGCGATTATCTGGATAAGCAGATCAGCTCGGAGCCTGGAGAAGGGGCGCCGACGCGAGTCTTCATCGTTGTGACCAGTTCAACGCTGTTCGAGAGCGGCGCGGATCTCCGGCCATTGCAGATCGAAGGCGATTGTCACTGCCGTGCCTACTACCTTCGATTCCGGCTGACCATCAACGACGTGTTCGATCAGCTCGACCGCTTCATGAAGCCGCTGCATCCACGGACATTCAATCTGTTGAATGCCCGCGATTTGCGAAAGGCGATTGCTGAAATTGTGGAAGATCTGGGGAAGTTGTAGCCGGTATTTCCTGGCCTGCCCGCGCCGCCCACAGCATGGATATCGACGTATAGGTCACCACCGCAATAACGAGCCATCGCATTATTTCCAGAGGCAGTTCCTTCACGATGTAGGCGGCCAGCAAGACCCCGGGAATCCCACCAATTGCCAGGCCCGCCGCGGCACGCATGTTGTAACTCTTTTCACGAATGAAACGAATGCTTCCGGCCGGCATCAGGAACGCGCAGGACCCCATCATGATCGGGAATGCTGCTTTCGGATTCATTCCGAGCAGGCTGACCAGAATCATGCAGGGCGCATAGAGACCGATCCCCAACGTCATGAGCGCGCCCAGGAAGAAATTGACGCTGACCGCAATAACGAACTTGAATCCACTCACTCCCAGCGCGTCGCCGCCGCCGGGAAAGAGTTTGAGCTGCGTCATAAACAAGGTTCCGGCGGCGATAAGCAACGCCACACCCATTCCAATCTGTATGTATCGCTTCGGCCAGCGCGCCACAATTCCTGCGCCAAACCATGCGCCCAGAATGGATGCGCCGATCATCGAGAACAGCGTTGGAACGTCCACCGGAATCAACGTCGTGTAGATGAATGTTTGAACGACGGTTGGAAGCGTATGGCCGACATTGAGCGTTCCGGGAATGACGCGATCATCAACCATGTCAAACACACGGAAAATGGTGGTCGTCGTTGCAAATGAACTGATCCCGAGCGTGTCGAAAAAATTCGTGAAGCCTCCGACCGCGACCTGACCGGCATGCGGCGGCCGTGCTTTTTCCTTCGAAGCCCGGACCATGGCGGCCCAGCCGCCGGTAAACAATGCGGCAACGGCTCCGAGCGCGGCAAGGAGCCCGGTGATTGGATTCATGAGCCGATACTAACATGTAGTCGCGCCGGGCGCGGACCTGGTGTTACGTTAAATGTATGGCACTCGGGATCGGGCAGCTCCGTCACGCCGGGCTATTCACGCCTGATGTTGAAAGGCATGCCCGTTTCTATACCGATGTCTGGGGCCTGCAGCAGATCGGCGCAACTCAGGACGCCGTGTTTCTCCGCGGAGCCTCCGCGGAGCGCTTCATTCTCGGCCTGTATCGCAGCAGCACGAAAGGCCTGCATCACATCGCTTACGCCGTGCCGACCGCCGACGCTGTGCGCCACGCCGCATCCGAGGTGACCCGGGCGGGAGTGCACATCATTCAGGATCCATCCCAACTGGATGGACCATGCGGCGGCTTCGGCTTCAGATTCCTCGATCCCGACGGCCGCTGTATTGAAATCTCCTCAGACCTCGCCGCGCACAAAGACGGATGGGAGCAGAAAAACGTCGAGCCACGATCGATCTGCCACATCGTGAATAACACTCCGGACCTGAAACGCATCACCACCTTCTACACGGATGTCCTGGGCTTTCGCGTTTCCGACTGGAGCGGCGAGCAGATGGTATTTCTGCGGACGGAAACAAAGCATCACAATATTGCGTTCAATGCGGCGCCACACGCGTCCGTCAATCACATCGCATATCTGGTATCGGGTGTCGACGAAGTCATGAGAGGCATCGCGAATCTTCGGAACCACGGTATCGAACCGGCGTGGGGCCCGGGACGTCATGGGCCGGGCAACAATATCTTTTGCTACTTCAAGGATCCTTTCGGATACGTGGCGGAGTACACCTCCGATATCGACTACATCACGGACGAATCGAAGCATCAACCCAAGGTCTGGCCGCGAAGCCCCGAATCCATGGATCGCTGGGGCGTTTCGGCGCCGCCCTCAGCCGATCTGAGGGCAGCGATGACCGGAGAACCGGATCGCGGCTGGGCCGCATGAGGAAAGCATGAGCAAGCAGGTTCCTTCTATTGATGAGATCGATAAATACGTCGCGCGTCTCAAGGATCGGCAGACGGATTGGGGTGTGCTGGATTTTCAAACCAAGGTCGATCCGAAATACCGGCGCGCGCAGATGCGATATGTCGGCGGTGGAGGGACGGGACAGCATGACGATCCGAATATCGTCAAAGCAGACCATTTCACACTGAGCACGATGATTCTGCCGCCGGGAAATGAAGGGCCGCTTCACTTGCACAGCGATGTAGAGGAATTGTTCTTCGTTCTGGAAGGAACACTGACCTGCATCTGGTCCGACGGGCGGCGGAAGATTGAGCGAACGCTGGGGCCGAGAGATCTGGTCTGGATTCCTGCGGGCGTCTGGCGCGGGGTTCGCAATGACGGCACAACCGAGGTTGCGTTCCTGACAATGTTGGGGGCGCAGAAGCCGGAGTTGCCGTCGTATCCGGAAGGGAGTCCGCTGACGGAGGCGCGGGCGGAGAAGTAGGGGATGGGGGCATGTGAGAGAACTAGTGACAATCCCCGCCTTTCCAAGGCGGGGTGGCCGAGCGATCAAACGTTAGAACGCTCGGGCGGGGCGGTTATCAACGAACCGCAAAGCGCACCTTCTTTGTTGGAATTTACCAACCGCCCCGCCTTGGAAAGGCGGGGAATGTTAGAGGACGCAATGAACCGTCATCAAAACAAGGTCATCATCGTCACCGGCGCGGGGCGCGGCCTGGGCCGCGCGTATACGGAACGTCTGGCTTCCGAAGGCGCCCGGGTGGCGATCGCCGAAATCGATGGGTCTGCCGGGACTGCAGTGGCAAATGATCTTTGCGGCAAGGGCTATGACGCCGTCTTTATCGAAACCGATGTGTCGTCGGAAGCGGCAACGAATGCCATGGCCGGGCAAATTCTCGAAAAATGGGGCCGCATCGATGGGCTGGTTGCCAACGCGGGGCTCGCAAATTCGGTCGGCGGGGCGGCATACAACGAAATCCCCGTCGCCCAGTGGGATCGCATCATGGAAGTGAATGTCCGCGGAACCTGGCTGACCTGCCGCGCGGTGGCGCCTCACATGCAGAAACAGAAACACGGAAGCATCGTGACCGTCAGCTCGGACACAGCGATGTGGGGAAGCCCCAAACTTCTTCACTATGTCACTTCGAAGGGCGCTATCGAGGCTTTCACGCGGGCGATGGCGCGGGAGCTCGGCACGGATGGCGTGCGCATCAACTGTGTCGCGCCGGGCCTCCTGAACAACGAGGCCACGGCGGGCGTTCCGCAGAGCAAGCGCTTCTGGAATATTCAAAATCGCGCCATTCCGCGCGAAGGAACGACTTCGGATATCGCCGGCCTGGTTTCCTTCCTGCTGTCCGATGATGCATCCTTTATTACAGGACAACTTATCGTGGCCGACGGCGGTCTGGTTTTCCATTGATCATGCGCGCGGAAAAACAAATTGGCTTTGAGTCCGAGCTCCAGCTCGGATTGCGGAATATCTGGTATCCGGTCTGCCAATCGGCAGGCGTTAACGAGAGACCCGCCGGGCTGAATCGTCTCGGCCTCGACATTGTTGTCTGGCGTGATTCGAACGGCCGCATCCATGCGCATGAGGACCGCTGCCTGCATCGCGGCGCGAAGCTGAGCCTTGGACAGGTGGTAAACGATACCTTGCGATGCGCCTATCACGGATGGTGCTACGACACGTCCGGCCAGTGCGTCACCATCCCAACCAGCAAAACGGCCGAAGCAAAACTGGCTCCACGGCTTCGGCTTTATCCATTCGAGGCCCAGGAACGGGCGGGACTGATCTGGTTGTATTTCCCCGAGCACACCGACCGGCCGGTTCCTCCGCTGGTCATCCCCGAGGAACTGGAAGATGGAACATACAGCGGATTCATCTGCGAAGCCGAATGGCAGGCCAACTGGATACTCATCCTGGAAAACCTCGCCGATCCCATGCATGGGCCGTTTCTTCATGGCCACTCATTGACGCTCTCACGCGGATCGCTGGAAGACGATATGCGAACCACGCGCAACGAGAATGGCTTCGTGGTCGAACGCGAAGGCCAGCGCGGCGTGAATTTCGACTGGTCCGAATTCTATTGCCGCGATTCGATCTGGGTTCGGCTCGATATTCCTCTTCCATTCGGCCCGAAGGGCATTTTGCGCATTCTCTGTTTTGCAACGCCGATCGATGAAAATCGGACTCTGGTCTACTTCCTGCGGTATCGGAACCTGAGCGGATGGAAGCGCGCGTACTGGCGGTTTCTGTACGGCGTGTTCTGGGAAAAGCAGCATCTCCGGGTAATCGAGCAGGATCGCGTGATTCTGGAGTCTCAGCGGGGGGCGGAATCGCGCCGCGCCGAACATCTTTCTAATTCGGATCGAGGAGTGACGGAGCTTCGAAAGTTGCTCCGCGAGAAGGCCGCATGCCGGATGCCGCAGTAAACGGCGCAACCATTCATTACGAAGTTCGCGGCGAGGGCTTCCCGCTGGTCCTGCTTCACGGCATTGGATCGAGTTCGCGATCGTGGCGGCGGCAGCTCGAAACGCTTTCAAAGGACTTCACAGTCATCGCCTGGGATGCGCCGGGATATGGCGGCTCATCGGATCCGTCCGGGCCGCCTTCGATGCGCTATTACGCCGACCGGCTGCGCGATCTTCTGGACGCGCTCGGGATCAACCGCGTATTTCTTCTGGGCCACTCCACAGGCGGCGGTGTTGCGCAAGAGTTTTACCGCGCACACCCTCAATACGTTCGTGCCCTGATTCTGTCGGACACGCGATATAAAGGTTCGCAAACCACGCTGGAACTGCGTTTGAATTCCATCCGCACATTGACGCCGTCCCAGATGGCCGGGGAGCGGGCTCCCATGCTTTTGAGCCGCGGGGCTGCTCCGGAGCTGATCGCAGAAGTGACAGACATCATGTCCGACGTTCGCCGCGCCGGTTACGAATTCGCCGCCATCGCGCTTGCGGAAAGCGACACGCAAGACGTGATACAGAGTCTTCGCGTGCCTACGCTATTGATCTGGGGTGCCCAGGATGAGATAACCCCAGTGTGGGACCCGTTGCCGGCAGGCACCCGTACGGAAATCATTTCGGGCGCCGGACATCTTTGTTATATCGAGAAGCCGGAGCGGTTCAATGCAATCGTGCGGGAGTTCTTGAGTGAAGATCACGGTAGCTGATGCGTTCTTGAAGGAATTGGAACGTATCGGCGTCGATACGGTTTTCGGCATCATCAGCATTCACAATATTCCTTTTTATGACGCGCTCGAGCGGCACGGCGGTTTCCGCGTTGTCACTGCGCGGCACGAAGGCGCCGTCGTCAATATGGCCGATGCCTATTCACGCGTTTCCGGGAAACTTGGCGTTGCCCTGACGAGCACCGGAACCGGCGCCGGCAACGCCGCCGGCGCCATCATCGAATCGTGGAACGGCGGCGCGCCGCTGCTGCATGTCACTGGCAATATTGCATCCGCTTATCTGGATACCGGCCGCGGCTACATCCACGACTGCAAGGACCAGTTCGGGATGCTCAAAAGCATCAGCAAAGATGCGCATCGCGTGCGCCAGCCTCAGGAAGCGGTTTCGATCTTCCGACGCGCGATCCGGCAGGCGATGCAACCTCCGCCCGGCCCCGTCACTGTCGAGGTGCCGATCGATTTCCAGGCGAGCCTCATCACCGTGCCGGAGCTCGCAGACTTATCTGCCGAAGCCGCGGCTTCGTCAACTCCATCGGACAACGACTTGACTCATGCCGTCGACAAGATGCTGTCCGCAAAACGGCCGGTGATCTGGGCGGGCAGCGGCGCAATGTTTTCGGACTCCGCACCGGAGGTCACCGAACTGATGCAACTGCTCGACGTCGGAGTGATTACGACTCAATCCGGCCGGGGTATCGTTCCGGAAACCGATTCGAGATGTCTCGGGCACTTCGCAACCTTCCCGGCGCTGCAGGATTTTGTTGCGAAAGCGGACCTGCTGATCAGCATTGGAGTGCGCTTCCGCGGCAACGAAACATCGAACTGGAGTCTGCGGGCGCCTGCCGGCCATATCGGTATCGATGCCGATCCCGCGGCGATCAATCGGAATTATCCGCACTCAATCGGGATCGTCGGTGATGCGAAAAAGGTGTTGGGATCGATTGTCCGGATGATCCGCGCGAAGCAACCTGCGGCGAAGCCGGAATATCGGGAAGAGGTATCCGCGTTGCATCGGGCGTTACGCAAGGAAGTACGCGACACGATGGGCCCCTGGGAGGGGATCCTCGACACCATTCAGGAAGTCATGCCCGGCGACGGCATTCTGGTTCGCGACGTGACCGTTCCCGCAACGACCTGGGGCAGCAGGTTGATCGTACGGAAATATCCAAGAACGACGCTTCATGCTTCCGGCGGCGGCATCGGCCAGGGGTTGCCGATGGCGATCGGAGCACAGATTGCTGCACCGGAGAAGTTTGTCCTCGCGCTCTGCGGTGACGGCGGCCTGCTGGTCAATATTGGTGAGCTTGCAGTAGCACGCCAGGAAAATACGCCGATCGTCGTGATCGTGTTTGATGACCAGGGATATGGCGTGTTGCGGAATATCCAGAACGCACATTTCGAGGGACGGAAGATCGGCGTGGATCTGCGAAGCCCGGATTATGTGGAAGTCGGCCGCGGGTTCGGGTTGAATTCCGAACGGGTGAAGACGGTCGAGGAATTTGGAAGGGTGTTTCGGTCGGCCGTGAAATCACGCGCGCCGTGGATGATCGTCGTGGATTCCAATGCCATCGGGCCGATGAAAAAGATTTTCGCCGGACCCGATGGCGGCGCCGGACTGTACAAGCCGCATTAGCAGGCCGGAGCAATCTCAATGCAATTTAGAAAAGTCATCAACCCGGCGCGAACTTCAGAAATTGTCGGTGAAGTGCCCATGTGCTCCCCAGCCGATGTGGATCGGGTACTCGATCAGGCAGCCGCGGCATTCAAAACATGGGCTCGCACCACGCCGGAAGAGCGTTCAAGCCGGCTGCTCGAAGCCGCGAAGCGTCTGCGCAACGCGCTTCCCGAGCTTGCCATTCTTTTCGTGCGTGAAAACGGCAAGCCGCTCCGGGAAGCGGAGATCGACATCCGGCGATCCATCGAATTAATGGAACTCATCAGCGCCGATCTGCCGGGCTGGTGGAAACCTGTTGTCGTCGACGCCCAACAGCCTGTCTCGGCGCGCAGACGCGCCCGGGGCGTGACGGCCGTGATCTCTCCATGGAACTCTCCCGTGCTGCTCAGCCTGAAGCGCGTCATACCGGCCATCGCAACCGGCAACACGGTTGTGTTGAAGCCGGCAACGTATTGTCCTCTGGCCATCATACGTTGCGCGCAGCTGATGAATGAATGCCTGCCGCCGGGTGTGCTGAACGTCGTCACGGGCGACGGCGCGACTATCGGCGAACTGCTGGCAACCGACGAGCGCGTCCGCGCGATCGCCTTTACCGGCAGCAGCGAAACCGGCCGGCGGATCATGGCACTCGGCTCGAGAACAGTCAAAAAGCTCTATATGGAACTCGGCGGCAACGATCCGGCGCTCGTGCTTGCCGACGCCTCACTCGATTCCGGCGCAATCGAGCGGATGAAAAATGCGGTTCTGCGCGCCTCCGGCCAGGTTTGCATCGCGATCAAGCGCATCTATGTGCATGAATCGCGCCTGGACGAACTGACGCGGAAACTGTCCGATTCTTTCGATCAGGTTGTTGTTGGCGATGGGCTCCGCCCGGAAACAACGATGGGACCGCTGAACAACAAGGCTCAATTCGAGTTCGTCAACGGTCTGGTCGAAAAATGCGTCACTCGCGGATCGGCGATTTTAACGTGTGGAAAGAAACTCGATCCGCATCAATGGGATCAGGGGTTCTTCATGCTCCCTTCAATCGTCCTCGGAGCCGGACCGGACGACGAGATCGTCCAATGCGAGCAGTTCGGACCAACCATTCCGATCCTGCCGTTCAGCAATGAAGACTCCGCTATTGCCTGCGCGAACCATACGCCTTACGGTCTGCGGGCGTCGGTGTGGACAAGTAACCGGACACGCGCAGAAGAAATGGCGGATCGCCTTGAAGCCGGCGCCGTGTTCTGGAACAATCATGGTATTTTCAAAGACCTGCATATCGAGTTTCCGGGAATCAAGCAGAGCGGTTTCAGCCGCGAATCGCGATCGGCAGCACTGGAACATTACGTAGACACCTATGGCTTCGCGGAGTAGGAAATCGACGACCGGCCTCCCTTATAAGGTCGTCGCGCTGAGATCCTGGGAAGAATATCTGGCGATCATCAGCGATTCCCCGTATCAAAACTGGGCATTTCGCGGACAGCGTGACGCATCCCTGCCTCTGTTCAGCGCACTCTCCCGCTATTTCATGGTGTTCGGGGTCGATCCGCGGGCGTGGCCGGAACAGGAAGAACGAATCATTCGCATCTTCAAGCGCAAAGCGATTCACTTCCTCAAGAATGTTCCGGACCGCGACGATGAACTGGACTGGCTCGCCCTCATGCAGGACCATGGCGCGCCCACGCGGCTGCTGGATTTTTCATGGTCGCCGTATGTGGCGGCATTTTTCGCGCTGCACAATGCGGCCCATGAAGCCGTGATCTGGGCGTGCAATCCGGCTGAAATCGGAAAACGGAAGGAAGTCGATCTCGGTAAACCTGGAAACTTCCGTAAACACTTCCTGTCGGGATCGGGATCGTTCGTGTGGCTTGGCGAACCCCACGCAATGAATCGTCGCTTGATTGCTCAATCCGGAACCTTTCTGGTCCCGGCGAACCTTAAGAAATCGATTGAGGAAATTCTGCAGGAATATCCGAACCCGAAGGACACGCTGATCAAGTTCATCGTACCGGCCGCCAAAGTACGAGAAACCGGAATGCGCGAGCTTTATCGCATGAACATCACCCAGGCCACGCTCTTCCCGGATCTGGACGGGCTGGCGCGATCGCTTGCGTATGAGCTCGAATTCCATTGGGCATACAACCCTCGCACCATGAAACGGACCGGACGATGAACCTTGTCCTGGCGTCGCAGTCTCCGCGGCGGAAAGAGCTGCTGGCAATCCTGGGCCATGAATTTTCGGTGGTGCCGTCATTCATCGATGAGATGCCCCATCCCGGGGAGAAACCGGAGCAATATGTCGTCCGGGTCGCGCGCGACAAAGGAATGGAAGTGGCAGGGCGCGTGTCGAACTCGATCGTTTTGTCTGCGGATACGATCGTCGTGGCCGACAACGAAATTCTGGGCAAGCCGGCCGATCGGGACGACGCCCTCCGAATGCTGAAGAAACTGTCCGGCCGCGAGCACAGCGTGTATACGGCCGTGACTCTCATCAACCAGCCGAAACAGGAAATGCTCGAAGGGCTCGAGCGCACTCGCGTCTGGTTCAGCCCGCTGGACGACGGCAAAATCAAGGACTACATCCGCAGAGAAAATGTTTTCGATAAAGCCGGCGCGTACGCGATTCAGGGTTATGCTGGAGTATACATTCCTAAAATCGAAGGCAATTACTTCAACGTCATGGGACTGCCTCTCCCCCTGGTGCATGAACTTTTATGCCGAACGTTATCGTAGGAACGGCCGGGCACATCGACCACGGTAAGACGGCGCTCGTCAAGGCGCTCACGGGCATCGACGCCGACAGACTGAAGGAAGAGAAACAACGCGGCATTACGATCGACATCGGATTTGCTCATCTCGCGTTGGATTCCAAGACGACTGTGGGGTTCATCGACGTCCCCGGCCACGAGCGCTTCATCAAAAACATGCTTGCCGGCGTCGGCGGCCTCGACCTGGTGATGCTCGTAATCGCGGCCGACGAATCCGTGATGCCTCAGACGCGCGAGCATCTGGATATCTGTTCGCTGCTGCATATCCCCAAGGGATTCACGGTTCTCACCAAAATCGACAAAGTCGATTCCGAACTTGCGGGCCTCGTGGAAGCCGAAGTCCGCGACTTCCTGAAAGGTTCGTTTCTCGAGCATTCCCCGATCGTGCGCGTCAGCTCGCTCACCGGAGAAGGCATTCCGGAATTGATCCGGACTCTCAGAGACTCCATCAAGACCACGGCGCAGAAAAACCACGGGGAATTGTTCCGGCTGCCGATCGACCGCTGTTTCACAATGAAGGGTTTTGGAACGGTGGTCACGGGGACGCTTATTGCGGGCCGGGTTCACAAAGACGAAGAGGTGGAGATCTTACCGATGCAGCGGGTCACGCGTGTCCGCGGCATTCAGGTGCACAGCCACGCGGCTTCCGAAGCCGTTGCCGGGCAGCGGACGGCGCTGAACCTTCAGGGGATCGAAGTTGCCGATGTCCGGCGCGGGATGGTTCTCGCGGCGCCGCATCTGTTCACCGCCACATCGATGTTCGACTGCCACATCGAGCTTCTGCCTTCGGCGCCGGGCCCGATCGAAGCGCGCAAACGTATCCGCTTTCATACCGGAACTGCCGAGTTAATGGCGCATCTTATCCTGCTCGGCCAGGACCGCCTCGAACCTGGACACTCCGCATTCGCTCAAATCCGTCTCGAAGAGCCGTCATTCGCGCTGCCCGGAGACCGCTTCATCATGCGCCAGTACTCGCCCATGCTCACAATCGGCGGCGGTGAAATTCTCGACGCGCTGCCGGAAAAGCGCCGGCGGTCGGATCCGCGCGTGATCGACAGGTTGAAAATATTCAAAGACGCGGGGCCGGATGAAGCATTACGCACCGTCATCGAGGAAGCGGGCCTCCAGGGAATCGAGCTTTCAAGGCTTGCGGCCCGGCGCGGCATGGCGCCGGCCGGCGTCAAAGAACGGCTCATTGCGATGGGAAAGACCGGAAGAGTGCGGGTTCTTGCGGACAATCCGATGGTCGTAGTCTCAGCAGCCGCATTCAAAGCTGCCGCCGATGCCGCGGCGGCGTTGATCAGGCGATTCCATGAGGCCAACCCGCTCGTTCAGGGAATCGGACGCGAGGAGCTCCGGACCCGGATGTTCGGAGACGCTTCCAATCTCGTCTATCAAGCGCTCCTCGACAAACTCACGGCGGAAAGGAAGCTCGCCATGACGCTCGATGTGATCCACGAATTCGGGCGCAAAGTCACCTTGAAAGCGGACGAAGAATTGATGCGCGGACGGCTCCTCCAGCAATTTCAGTCTCAGGGTCTGCAGGCGGCATCGAGCGATGAGGTGATTGACACTCTGAAACTCGACCGGACAACCGCCAGAAAAATCGTTCAACTGATGCTGAAGGAAAATGTCCTGGTTAAAATCAGCGAGGATATGGTGGTCGAGCGGACCACACTCGAAAAGCTCATCGTTGAGGTCAAGGCACGGAAGACCCGAAGTCCGAAACTCGGCGTTGCGGAGTTCAAGGACTTGACGGGAGTCACCAGGAAGTACGCGATCCCGCTGCTCGAATATCTGGACCGGCAGCGGGTTACGAGGAGAGTCGGAGACGAGCGGATGATCCTGTGAGGATGCCCGCTCCGTTATTCGTCGCCGCTAAGAGACTTCTTGAAATTGCGGATGCCTTCGCCGATTCCCTTGCCCATCTCAGGCAGCTTTTTTCCGCCAAACATGAAAAGAGCGAGAATTCCGATAATCAAAAGTTCCGGTACACCTAGCCCTAACATGAAGCCTCCTCGGGATGCGAATAACTGTAATCGCGGGATAAACCAGCGCTCAGTATAGCAGAACGGCCTAGTTCGTCCACGAGTAATCCCAGAGATAGATGTGTGTGCGGTTCATCGGCCGGTCCGGAATGACAATGCGGTAGCGGCCCTCAAACTCGGTCGCGATCAGGGCATAGACTCGTCCATCCGGCTCACGATAAACGAGATAATATAGATCGTGCGTCGTGCCTTCGTGGCGACGCTGGTCCACGATCCGGCCGCGGTCGAAGTGCTCCCTCAGCAGGGTGTCGAGCTGATCGGCGGTCGGGGCGGAGAGTTTACCCTCGTCGATATCGCTGCTGATGACCACGTCCGATTCGAGGGCCGCACGATCCTGTTTTTCCATGTCGTCCATGAACTGCGCAGCCGCCTTGCGAGGCGGCTCGTAAAAGAAGTAGTAGTAATACCCCAGCGCGGTCGAACCGGCCGCGAAAAGCCCGATGAAGAAGAGAAATGAAATCCGGCTCGGCAACTTCATTTCTACGAGTCTACCACCCTGCAGGCGCGGTCGATAACGGCGCAATTCTGTTTTTACAGTAAGATGTTCACCTCTATGCGCCGCTTCGCGCTTCTGACTCTGATCGTGGCCTCGATTCTCTCGTGCCGAAAAGCGCCCGCACCCGCGCAATCCGAAACTCAGCCGCAACCTCGGGCTCCAGCTGCCGCGGCGGCGCCCGAGAACACACTCTCTCCCGTTATCCGGTCCGACATGAGCGCGGAATTCGTGAATGCCTTCAAAGAATCGAACGATTGCCGCGGCATACGCCTCTCGACCGGCGCAGAAAAAACCAAAGCGGATTTCCGTGTCCTGATGACCTTCGCAAAGGCGGACACACCGGAGATGGAAGAAGAGTGGTACTGGACCGTGTTTGATATTCGCCACGATCCCAATGGCGAATTTCGCGGCGCCGGAAATCAGGACAGCCCCGCCGAAGCCGTCCGCGACATGTGCGAGAATGTCCGGAACAGCTTCAAGTAGGAGAAGAAAAATGGCCAAAATCAGCCACATGGTTCTGCCCGTCTCCGACATAAGCCGATCGAAGGACTGGTACGTCAAGAAACTGGGTTTCACACTCGAACGCGAACGCGACGGAGTGGCCGGGATCAAAGATCAATCCGGCCTGACGATCTTTCTCCAGAAAGCAACAGGCGCGTTAACCGGACCGAAGATCACGCTTACCATTCAAGTCGACAACGTCGACTACAAATATGTGGAACTTGCGAGCACCGGCGTAAAATTTGTCAGCGCGCCGAAGCTCCACTTCTGGGGATACGGCGCCGAGGTTCTGGATCCGGACGGATATAAGAACGATCTGTGGGACGAAGTGACGATGCGCAAGGCCACGAGCGAAATGAGGGGAAAGTGATGAAAAGCCTGAGATGGATACTGGTGGGTATCGCGTCGATCGGGGTCGCAAGTCAGGCAATGGCGCAGGACAAGCCGGCGCCGGAGGATCCGGGGCGCCCCCAACACGAAATGTCCGGGAAGACGCCGGCAGAGCTCCAGCACGTTCAAATGATGGAGGGCAAGAATTGGAGCCGAATCGCTGACGGCGGCTACTCCACCTTCCAAAAGTCGAGGCGGACTTCGGCGGGATAACGTTCGCCGCTGCCGGCGAAAACCGAACGCATGAGGACTTGCAACTCGGGCGCGCCCGTTTCGAATACCGGAGTCGTGCGGAAGTACACCAGCGCCGGATCGACGGGCTCATTCGCCAGAAGCTTCCGCATCACTTCCAGCGGCGCATAGCGGACGCCGCGATTGCGGACATAAATCACCTGATTGTGCTCGGTTTCGAGGAGGTATCGTGCATCGGCGATCGTCAAGCCATCCGGCTGGATCATCTGTGAATCCGCCCCGCCGGGAACCACCCGGCCTTTTACCGTCAGTTCGCCCCGTCCCTCGAACGTTCCACCCACAATCGGCACAATGCGGCGCCGATATCCCCCGGTATCGCTGATTTCTATTGGCGCAGCGACTTGAGCGCGAACTTCCATGATCAGAGTCAGTTGTGGACTTGGTTTCATACTTCAGCTGTCAGATGTGAGTTGGCTGAGAAAGTTCAGTGAACTTGTTTTTACCAATCGGTGATCAGTCGACGCAACTGCAGGGCGGTCGCGGGTTCCAGTTCATCAATCCGGCGTCCCAGGCGTTCCTTGCTGATCGTGCGAATCTGGTCGACAGCAATCTCAGCCTTACGGCCTGCGCACACCATCGGAACGCGCCCTCGCCAGAGAGGATGCAGCTTGCTGGTCAGCGGGCAAATGACAACGGTGTCCAGGAAACGATTCATGTCGTTCTGGCTGACGACAGTGACGGGCCGCACTTTCGCGATTTCGCGCCCACGCAAGGGATTGAGGTCGGCGAGATATACGGCGTAGCGTTGGACCGGACGTCTCACCTCTTCTCCTCAGGATCGAGACCGTCCGCAGCTATCGTGTCAAAATCGCTCCAGTCCTCCTTCGCGCGGGCCATGTCTCGAAATGTCTCTTCCCAGGTCATTCGTTTGTCCTTCTTGCCTCGCAGCAGGAGACCTTCCTCGCGCGGCTCGAGAACGAGTGCATCCCGGATTCCGTAGCGATCGAGCACGGCCTTCGGCAGCCGCACACCGCGGGAGTTGCCGATGGGAACCACCTTGAGTTCAATGTTCGCTGGGGTTCTCTGTTTTGCATGGACTGAGTTGCGTTTCATGTAATTACTGTACTCACAAGATAATTGCACTTCAAAAACTCACCGGCGCGCTCCCTTTCGACAGGTAAGCTCATCTCCTCCGAGTCCCGATGGGCTTCGATTGAAGCCTCGAAACGTTGCGCGATCACGGCTTCAAGAACATCTCCAAATGGTAATTCCAACTTGTCGCGGGCAGCAACAAATCGGACGTCCTGTGATCGACAAACGGGGCTTAAAGGGCTTTTCGATTTTATCCTGCAGTTCAGAAACCAGCGGAAAACTAACCGCGGGTTTAAAGCGAGAAGCCCGGATAGACAAATGCACCCTTGATCGTTTCCGAGTCTTTTTCGGAGACGCCGGCGGCGCGAACGGTGCTGTACCAGGTTTTTGAAACCTGCTCGCGCATACTGCCGATGGTCTTTTGCGCTTCGTCTTTGTCGAGCAGAAACCGGGCATGCTGGGAAAGGATGTTTCCGGCATTGGCATATCGGCCCTGGTCGCCGCAGTCCATCGCAAGGAATCGTTCTTCTTTTGAAACGACCGGCGAGGGCGTCAAGTCGAAAGCCGGCGACAGCCGCCATCGTCTGTCTCCGGCAATCGCCGCATGGTTGCGCGGATGATCGTCGATGTTGGAAATAAGTGCGTTGAAGCAGACGCGGCGAAACAGTTCGTGCGCATCTTTCTTCGGCTCCGCGACAATGCGCCGCAATTCTTCCGCCAGGATCACGTAGGACCAGCGTTGCCGCATCGTCGCGGATTCATCGGTGCGCAAGATCGTTAGTGCGCTCACCATGCGCGCCCGCTTATAGGCCCGGCCGGCCGGCTCGCGGTCGAATCGCTTGATGAGCAGAACATCGCGGCCGGCAACAGTTTCGATGCGGGTGTCAGCGGTCGCAATACCGCATTCGCGCGCGAGCCGCAGCATGGCGTATTCGACACGGGTGTTGTTCCAACGGTCGTCGGATCGATTGAATTTGGCGAGCCACAAACCATCGGCGTCCTCGACAACCGCCTTTGGACGCGCACCGCCCATGGACGTGCCAAGGAGCAGGAGTTCCTGCACCTGCGGAACGTCGGGATCGTCCGGGATCTCATCCTTTATTAATGCGTCGGCCAGAGCCTGTAGTTTTTCGAGATCCAGCGTCTGGTTGAATTTTCGCCGCGCCGCCGGTGGCGTCACATTCAGGCCGAATCCCAGCGCGCCGGCGCGGTCGTCGGCAGACTCGAGTAGATAATCGAGCTCGCCAAGTTGCGGTTTTCCGGCATGCTTCTCGATGACGCGGCGCCCCCAATTATCGGGTCCCGCATCGCGCAGGGCACCGAAAACACCGCTCAGTTGCGCCGTTTCATAGGTTTGACTCGAAAGCTTCAGTTCGATCGGATCGACTTCAACGGCTTCGGGATTCGCAAGGTATGAGCGGCCGTAAACAAAATGCCCGAGGGCATCGCCACGAGACGTTTTCGTCAGCACGAACTTCCCTGCGGTTGTGGCATTCACCTGGCCTGGAAGCGTGATGTAGACGAAGCACTCCGACGGCCGCTCTCTAGAAGTCATTGTCTAAAGCGCCGCTCTTTCGAACCCGGGTTTTCGCTTTTGCGGATTCGTGGGCCATCCCTACTTCATCCGTCGCCGGGTTTGCGAGGTCCTCCAAAGGCTGAAGCAGATCGTAAGCCCACAAGAGCGCCGCGTAGACCGCGACTCCTGTCGAAGGCTTGCCTTTCTCGGCGTCCATCACGGCGCGGACCCCGGTGCCGATCTTTTGAGCAACCTCTTCCAACGTGTACCTACGCCGGATACGAGCCAGCCGCAGGTTTTCTCCCAGCCGTTTGATTGCCTGCTCCACGGCATATGGAGGCGCTTCGCTAAGTTTGTTGATTGCAACCATAAATGCTCTTAAGAGCATTTTAATCGACCTTAGATGCTTTTAAAAGCATAGACAGGCCAAAGGAAAAGGCCAAAGGCGTCATGCTCTTAAGAACACCGAAATTCAAGTGCCCAGACAGCGCAAGGCACTCGCAGTCCGCCAGACTGTGGTCCCACTTCTTGTTTGCCTTAACCAGAAGCTCCCTGGTTTTGTCCCAATACTTGTTCCTGTCGCAGTAATGGATTTTGGGATGAGTGTGTTCGCCATTCCTTAAAAATCAGCAACTTGCAAATGTCGACAAGAAGAGGCCCGGCGAAAAACGCAACCTATAGGTTGCGGTCGCTCTGTTGTAGGCGCGATTTCGCTGCTGTGCAGGAAATGCCGGAGCAACACTGCTGAATCATTAGCAGTGTTGCTCCGGCAGGAATAGCACTGCTAAATCGTTTCCAACGCTGTTCCGGCGGGAGCAGTGCTGGTCCCGCCTTTCCAGGACTGTTCCTGCCGGAGCAACACTGCTCCATCGTTTGCAAGACTGCTCCCACCGGAGCAACACTGCTAAACCGTTTCCAACCCTGGAAACACCAAAGCAGGACTGCTGAATCTATTCCAAGACTGGAGTTCAGACAGCAGCGCTGCTGATTCAACTCCAACGCTGGAACCGAAACAGCAGCACTGTTAACCGAATTCCAGCCTTGGAAGCGCCGAAGCAGCACTGCTGAATCGATTCCAGCGCTGGAGCCGCCGGAGCTGCACTGCAGCCGGGGACCGGATGGGGTCGAGTGCTATACTCCGAATATGGCGCGTGTCCTTGCGCCCGAAAGGCGAAAGCGATGTCCATCCAGGATCATCCAACCACAGAAATCCTGGTAACCGGCGACCAGTTACTGACGATGGGCGATGTCGGCCCTTGCGAGCTGGTCGAAGGAAGGGTTGTGCGCATGAGCCCCACTGGCGCTGAACACGGCGGTTGCGAACTGAATTTCGGTGAGCTTATCCAAAGGTTCGTCAGACAGCATAAACTGGGCAAGGTCATGGTCGGCGAGGTTGGAATCTACATACGCCGCAGTCCAGACACTGTTCGCGCGGCTGACGTCCTTTTCATCTCGCACGAGCGGTTGGCCCAACGGAAGAATTTGCGCGGCTATCTCGATGTCGCTCCGGAGTTGATCGTTGAAATCATGTCGCCCGACGACCGCTGGGTCGATATCGACGAAAAGCTTCGAGACTACTTTTCAATCGGCGTTCGTTTGGTCTGGGTTGCCAATCCTATTCGAAAGGTCGTCTACGCTTATCGTTCATTAACGGACGTCCGTGAATTCACGCTGGCAGACTCCCTTCCCGGCGATGCGATCCTGTCCGGTTTCAGCATCTCCGTCGCCCAAGTGTTCGAGGAGTAAGCGACCGGACAAGGGAATTATAAGAAAGTCTCATGGCCCTGGGGCCACCCCGAGGATGAAAAGTCTCCGAACGTTCCGGTCTTGACCGCAACGTCGGAGACCAAGACATCTGGATTCGCCCATACAACGTTTTCTGCCTTCTTGAAGAATCAGCAACTTACAGATCGCTTTCGAGACAATTTTAAGGCAAGGTGGCGCGGCCGGAACGGGCTGAAAGGCCGCCATAGTATGGGTATTATGTAACTATATGGGGTTGGAACGCTGTTGGAGCGGAGTGCAGGCTGCAGGCAGGCCAGCGGCGGCGGAACGGGGCCCGAAGTTGAGATTTCCAGCGGAACTTTCCAACATGGGGCTCTATGTTGAAATCATTCGTCGAATCGTCCCAACCTTGGCTTAAAGCGTTCGAAAGTTCTTTTAAATCATAGAGACTGTTTCTGGCCGAGAATCACTCGATGCCGGTCTTGCTCGCCCCGAAGTCCGGCGTCTTGGCGCTCTATGGGCTATTCGGCACGCCGGGTACATTCATTGCCGATCGGCAAGGCATGCTCGTGGCGAAAGCCATAGGTCCCGTCGGCTTCGAGCATTCCAGTTGAAGCTCTGATCTATGTGATACGCCGGGGCTTCACAAACCCCAGTTCCCAATGCGTTTTCACGTCGTCGTGCAGAATTTCGACTTCGCTAATGCGCCAGCCGTCCGTCGTTCGGATCCAGACGTACTTCCCCTTGCGTGTCATTTCCATGATCCGGGTCATCAAAAAGAAGGCGGTCGCGGTCATCAACGTATTCTGGGTGACCACTTCAACGATGGTCTCCGCAATCTGTTCGCAGCTCTCGCGTACCCTGGAGATCTTAATGGCCGGAATGATGTGCATCTGGCGTTCAACATCGTTTGTCAGTTCACCATAGCTCAGGACCATTCCATTCGTTCGTTTGTACTTTACATATGGCGAAAAAATGCCCATATAACCGGCGACATCCCTGGCTATAAAAGCCGCCTGCGCTTCATCACGTAGCCGATCCAGTTCCGCAGTAGCGTCATCCACAATTGAATGATCTCACCGGATGGTCAGACCCTTGGAAGGTTATTGTGCCGACTTCCTGGCTCGGTCGAGCAAATCTGCAACATTCAGCGTCTGCGCGGAACGAATCAGATAGGTAAAGTCCAGGGAGGTTCCCTGAATCTTTAAAACCCTCTGGACGTCTTCCCATTGCCTTTCGGAAGTCTCGCCCCCAAGTCGGAGCTTTTGCAGGATCGTATCTTCGGGGCTGGAGAAGCGAATGGCACGGCTGCCGTCTGGCAACTGAGCGTTGCGGCCCGGTACACTGTCCGGTCCCGCGAAGGGCCGTCCGTTAGCGAACACGTGCGGGATGAGCCAGAGCGGCATGTTATTGATTTCAGGGAATCCATAGAATGGCCGACAGCATGCTTAAGCACCCGGCATCATGCAAGAGCTGAGTTACGCACTTCGAATGATCCGGCGCAGTCCCGCCTTCTATCTACTGGCAGTGCTGATTATGGGACTCGGCATTGGAGCCAGCATCGCCATGTTCAGCCTGTTTGATGCTGTTTTCCTGAAGCCGCTTGCGTTTCGCGATGCCGATCGTCTCGTCATGGTATGGGAAGAAGCACTTCACTTGGGTTCTCCGCGTATGGACGTTGCCCCCGCGAACTATCTGGATTGGAAGGAGCAGTCCAAAGCGTTTGAGGACCTTGCGGCGTATCTTGGAAACGCATTCAACATGATCGATGGCGGAGAGCCCGAGCGACTGGACGGCATTCAAGCCACGCCGAATTTGTTTTCAATGCTCGGTGTCCGGCCTGCGCTGGGGCGCTGGTTCGACAGCAAGGAGGGATTGCCCGGCCAGGCGCCGGTGACGATTCTGAGTTATGGCCTCTGGGAACGCCGATTCGGCGGCGACCCGAACATCATCGGCCGATCGATACGCATCGATGATCAGTCGTATCAGGTCGTCGGCGTGATGCCGGAAGGATTTCAGTTTCCGCGGGGCGACACCCAGCTCTGGATGCCGATCCAGTTCGCGCGCACCGAGTCCGGGCCCGGCGGGCGAAATGTTCATTTTCTGAAAGTTGCCGGACGGCTCAGGCAAGGCGCCTCATGGGAGCAGGCTGAAAGCGAAGTGCGGACAATTTCGAGCCGTCTGGCAGAAGTGTATCCGGCGACGAATAAGAATTACAGTGCGGTTGTATTCCCTCTACGCCAGGAATTCGTTCGAGATACGCGGACATCACTGTGGCTTCTGCTGGCCGCCGGCCAGTTGGTACTGCTGATCGCGTGCGCGAACGTCGCGAGCATGCTTGTGACGCGGGGGCTTGGGCGAACCCATGAGATCGGGGTTCGGGCGGCGCTCGGAGCAAGCCGCTGGCGTATCGCGCGTCAACTCGTCGTCGAGGGTCTCGCTCTTTCCGTTTGCGGGACGATTGCCGGTATTCTGGCGGCGACCGCCGTTTTCCGATTTCTCCAGCGCCTCATTCCGGCCTCGCTCGCCGGATCGGTCGCGCCGTCCATCGATGGCCGTCTGCTGTTGTTAGGTGTGGCTGTCTCCGTCCTAACTGGAGTGGTATTCGGCCTGGCGCCTTTGCGCGCGGTGTTCCGGTTGGACCTCATTCATACGTTCAGGGGGCGCAGCATAGCCGCTTCGCATGGCCGGGGCCGAAGCGTGATGGTTGGATTGGAAATGGCTTTAGCAATCGTTGTCGTCGCCTGCACGGGCCTTGTTGTCCGGACCATCCTGAACATCCAGAATCAGAATCCGGGATTTCACCAGGACAACGTCCTGACGCTTCGGCTGGAGCTGACTTCGGCGCGATACAAAACGGTTCAGAGTCGAATCACTTTCTACAACACCGTCCTGGATCATGTTCACGCACTACCGGGAGTGATCTCCGCTGGTTTCACGACTTTCCTGCCGTATCGGAATCTGGGCGGGACAAGCGGCCTCTTTGTCGAAGGAAGCTCGAGCCAGGTTCCGCTTTTGTACCGGCGGGAGATCAGCCCCGATTATCTTGCCACGATCGGTGTTCCGCTCCGAAGAGGACGGAGTTTCACGGATCAGGACGATGCGAACCATCCGCCGGTCGTTATCATTACCGAAGGGGCGGCCAAATACTTCGACGGTGACCCGCTCGGGCAACGTATCGGGTTAGGAACGGCAACCGGGCCTTGGGCCACCGTCATCGGTATCGCCGGCGATATTCGGGAAGAGGGACCCGAACTTCCTTCGCAACGGGCCACGGTTTACGCTCCATATGCGCAAACGACATCCGCATGGTTCTTCAATCCAAGGGATCTGGCCATCCATGTCCGTGGAGAACCCCTGAGCCTCGCGGATGCCGTGAAACGCGAAATCCGATCTGTCGATTCCGCCCAGACCATCTCGCAACTGTCGACACTCGATGGGATCGTCGACGAACAGGTTTCGAATCGAAAGCTTCAAGCAATCCTGCTTAGCGCATTTTCGATTACCGCCCTGGTGCTGGCGGGTCTGGGTGTATATGCGCTGCTATCGTTCGCCGTACGCGCCCGCCAGAGAGAATTCGGAGTCCGGATGGCTCTGGGAGCGCAATCTGGAGACATTGTCTCTTCGATTTTCCGGGAAACCTTTTTTTCGTTGGCACTCGGATCCCTGGCTGGCCTGGCGATGGTGGTGATTGTGAGCCGGAGCGTGGCAAGTCTTCTTTATGGCGTGACTCCGACAGACCCGGTCGCACTGGGGAGTTCGGTCGTTCTGTTGTTCGCCGTTGCCTTTCTTGCGGCCGCCCTGCCGGCATGGCGATCCACGCAAATCGATCCCCTGATTGCGCTTCGTGACGAATAGTCATGCCAATCTGTGCCTGATGCGCATACCGCCGAAGATCTGAAAGATCACGAACGTGGTGATCGATCACGCGGAAAAGCCGGACCCGAATTAGCTGTCTGCTATCCTGACGGAATGAACAATTCCGACGATGACATTCCTCCCGGAGTAGATTTCCTGTGCGAAGCTGCAACGAAACAATGGGCAGAAGAAGCGGAGGCAAAGCTTCCGTCGCGAATCAATTTATTCGCCGCTTTCGCTGACGCGATTACGGAATATAAACCCGCGATCCGTCAGGTCCTGGAAATCGGCAGCGGGCCGGGATTCTTAGCGGAATACATTTTGTCGCGCTGCGGCGGAACCGAGCGGTATACGCTGCTGGACTTCTCGCCGACGATGCTTGAACTCAGCCGCAAACGGCTTCAGCTGTTTGGTGACCGTGTCTCTTACCTACAAGTAGACTTTAAGCAGGCTGCCTGGGCGGACAAGGTTGGTGGTTGTAATGATTGCATTCTCACCATGCAAGCCGTTCATGAGCTGCGTCACAAACGGCATGCCCTGAAGTTTTATGAGGAGTGCAGTCGTCTGCTCCGGAAAGACGGGCTTCTGTTAGTCTGCGACCATCTTCCTAAAACGGATTCCGGACGGGATCGGGCCTTGTTCATGACTGAGGAGGAACAGCTGGACGCAATTCAAAAAGCGGGATTCAGTCGTGTTGAGACGCTACTTCGCACTTCCGAAAGACTTGCATGCCGGGCCTTCGGCCCTCTGGGCAATGGCCGGTCTTCTTAGAAGCAGGGAGCAATCCCTCCCGCCATGCAGAGACTGATGTTTCCCATCGGCTGAATGTCTCCCGTGTTCGGATCGTAGATAACTTCATCTGCCCGTAAGATCGTATATTGCTGCCCCGAAGCGATTTTTAGTTCCACGCCGCCCTTCAAGTGCGTAAGGCCGCTCGAAACATCTCGCTCAATACTCAGCGCGGACAATGTCCTCGCCGCCATCGATCCCCGGACAGGCAGGATTCTTCGCGAACAGCCCATACTCTGGCGTCCGCTCAGTTACAGCATTATCGGCGGGCCGCCTCTTCGCCTCGACCTCGGACGGCTTCGCTTACGCGATTCAAGTGCCGAAGTAGAATTCGGGGATGTCCCGCGTATACTGTTTTGGAGGAGCACTTGAATGTCGACGATAGTGCCGGCGCCCATTGACTGGGTTGAATCTGTGAGCCAACTCGGGCTCCCAGCAAAGGCGGACCGCCGGCTTCAAGAATTAATGGATCGCAACAACGAAGGGCAACTTACACCTGCCGAACGCACGGAGATGGAGTCATTGGTTGAGGTTAGCGAGACGATATCGCTCGTTCGCGCCGAGGCGTTGCGTTTGCTGGGACGCATGCCTGAGTGACCCAGCGGAGAGAATTTGCGACCCAGGTTCCCGCACGCGCAGAGTGGCGCTGTTAATACTGCAAGATGCACCAGTCCCTCGCCAATGCCGAATGTAAGAAAGTCTCATGGCCCTATCGGGCCACCCGCGGGGATGAAAGAGTTACGCTTGACTGCCACCGGATTGCTTTTTGAAAATCGCTGTTACGAAGAGACGATGGCCGATTTGAAAAGCGGTGGAAACCGCCCCGTGAGACAAAGTGGCCTGGCCGACATAGAGCGAACTTGCGATTGGTGTTAACAGCCCGTGAAGCAAAATGACATGAAGGCGTCGGCCTCTCTTTACAATTCAGACACCAGAACTAGTGTAGTGTCCCCGAAATAACTGGACATATCTGAGTGCGATTTCCGCGCGAAATGCCCGAAAACAGCGGGTTCCGTATGTATAGCCATTTCGAGGACACTACACTAGAAATTAACCCGCGTGTTCAGGATGAACTGACGGACGCCCGATGCGCTCGTAATCCGTCCGAAACCGGCGGCGCCGGTCGAATCGATATTCGTAACCGGACTGGCGAAATTCGGGTGGTTCAGAACATTGATCAGATCGAGCCGGAATTCGAAGTTCACATTTTCGTGGATCGGAAACCTCTTGATCATGTTCATATCCAGATTGAAGATTCCCGGGCCTTTGATTGTGGTTAAACCCAGGCTTCCGACTTGTCCAGGCTGAGCGTTGACGAGGACAGTATTGCCATTTGAGTCGGCGACAGCCTTGTTGCTGAACGCCGTATTCAAGGCTTGCGCGGTCGTGAGATTGTTCACATAAGGATCGGCAACCTGAGTGTAATTGTTGAAATACACGACGCCATTGGAAACTTTGGTGACCGAACCGGTACTCTTTGGAAAAGAGCCGACAATATTCGGCAGGACGGCGACGTTACTGATGGCCTGAGTACTCGATGTGATGCTTAATGGACCGCCGGTGTTGTAGTTCAGTATCCCTCCCCATTGCCATTTCGAAACGATTTCCTGCACCCAACCCGGCGCCCCGGCGAGCAGGTAGTGATCGGCGCCGAACGGTAACTCATAGGTACCGCTGCTGGTGATCTGGTGCGTGTGATCGTAGGTGAGCAGCCGGTGCTCGATGGCTCGATTGGATGGATCGCGGTACGTTGTTCCACTGTCCGATTCCGACTCTCCCCGCGCCTTGCTCCAGGTCCACGTCGTCGTATTTGTGAATCCGCGGGCGAGCCGGCGCGTTATCTGCGCCTGCAGAGCGTGATACGTGGAGCTCCCTGTATTGTCCAATAGATCGACGTTCGCATATTGCGGGTCCGGTACGATGTAGTTTTCCGGATAACCGTTCTTGCGAAGATCCGCGCCCGTCACAGAGCCGCCTGAGCCCGTTGATATAGTATTGATCGTACTGAGGAAAGCGCCAACGCTTCCATTGGCGATCTGTGTCCGCGTGGTCGTGTTGGTCCGCACGGCCATTGCGCCTGTGCAGGTCGTGCCATTAACCGTGCAGGATCCGGTTCCGCCCAGGTTCAATCCCATCAGAATCGAAGTGAGGAGGGGAGAATCCCCGCCTGCACGAACTGTATTGAACGCATTGAACAGATCCGGATTGTGATGGACGGCATCGATCTGATTGAGATTGATGATGCCCCAAAGCCTCGAGCCTTTGGTTCCAATGTAACGGACTTCGACGGTCGTATTTCTCGCCACCTCGCGCTGAATTTCGAGATTCCAATTCTGCGTATAAGGATTAACGTGGTTATACGTGTTGATTGTCAATGTCCGGTCGGTGGTCTGGACGGTGAAGGGGGCATGAGTCGCCGTTCCAGGGGGGAATGGAATGGGCAAAGTCACAGTAGACATGGTCGTAAAAGCCGCTGGAACATAGTTCACTCCCGTCTGACTCGACGAATAGAGACCCATGCCGGGCATTGTCCCGAGCGTCTCATCGACCGTGATGAAATTGCGTAAGGATCCTTCATAGCTGATGCCATAACCGGACCGGACAACGGTCTTACCTTTGCCGAACCATGGAAGATTCCAGCTATAGCCGACAGCGGGCCCGAAGCTGTGGTAGTCGTCGCCCTTGAGATTGGCCGAAACGCCAGGATTGATCGAATTCTTGCCGACAAACTCCACTTGCGCCAGGTTGCTGCAGGTACTCACAAAATTTGGATTGCCCGGATCCGACGTACAACTCACGTTTTGAAAGGAGCTCTGGCCGCCGATGACTCGGCCGTCCAAGCCGGTGGATTCGTAGGGCTGGCCGAAATATTCCCAGTGAACTCCGAGATTCAACGTCAGATTGGGACGGAACTTCCAGTCGTCCTTGAAATAAACGCTCATTTCATTCTGGTGCTGGCTGAAGTATTTAAAGGGTACGGCGGGAGGCCCTTGCAACAATGTATTGCTCGTGCTCACGATTCCGAATGCTTCGTTGATGTTTCCGATTGAAGCGCTAAGATCCGTCAACATGTTCCGCGCAGATGTCTGGTTGTTCGCAGTCAGCCCATTGGTTCCATCGATCACGGAGACCGTAAAATTACCGGCGCCAAACGACGCAAGCGGCGTATTGTTCGCGTCTCCGTGGCCCGTCGAGCTGGCGGCGCGATATTCAAAGCCACCTTTGAAAGCATGTTTCCCATGAGTCCAGCTCAGATCATCGCCGATGGTGTAAGTTGGACTGGCTTGCGCGCGCCACACGCCAACGCCGCCGTACCGGTCGAATGAAGTCCATTCCGTCGGCTGAGCTTGAAAGATGAGTCCGTTGGCCACCGGCTCGTATTTAAGCGCCTCCTGACCAACGGAATCGCTTCTGTTCCCGGGCGCATTCTGCACGTTGATGGTTTGCTTACGCCCCAATCGAAATTCATTGAGCAAATTACTCGACAATGTCGATACAAAGTTAGCCGAATACAGGGACGGATGCTTCAGCGCATTTCCGTCGAATGCGTTAGGCCATTGCCGTTGACCGGCTTGGGCCGCCCCGCCCCATGTACGTTCTTTTGTTGCGATGATGCTGAGTTTGTTCTTCGCATTAAAATTAAAGTCGAGACGTGTGTTGAATTGATCCCGATTCACGTCGGTTCCGTTCCCGTTTGCAAGGTCGAGGCCATCAACGCGCCGCGCGAAGCGGATCGTTGCCGTATTCAGACCGTCGCCGCCTGTCACAAAATCATTCGGCGAGGGCATACGCCGCAAGGTTTCCTGCATATACGCGCTTGTGTCGATCGCAGGGCGGAGCGGATCGTGAACGGAGCGGCAATTGTTTACGGCTGCTCCCTTGAAAGTGCAGTTGCCGAACAAGTCGATAGCGGACAACGGACCGGTTGCTCCGGCCGGTTGCACGGGGTTGCCGCTGCGATCGACCGAAGGATTCGCGCTTGCAACATTGGCGGCATCCACGTTCGGCCAGTACCGGAAGATGCCTGTTTTTGCCATATCCGTCAGCGTATTGCCCGCCGCTTGCTGCCTTTTCAGATCGCGCTGTCCTTCGTATAAGAAGAAGAAAAACGCTTTGTTCTTCTTGATCGGGCCGCCAACGCGGCCGCCAAACTGATTGCGGTTGTCGTAGTCCTTGGAAGCTCCGGCAAAATTGTTGAACCAGCTACTGGCGTCGAGGGAAGAATTATGGTTCACCCAAAACAAGCTGCCGGAGTACCGGTTTGTACCAGACCGCGTCACCATACTCACCTGTCCGGAACCCCGGGAGGTCTGGGCATCCACTGGAGCCACCACTACCTTGACCTCTTCAACAAGATCAGGACTGGTATAGGTGCCTGAAAACGCTCCGTTTTCAAAACGCCCCTCGGTCGTGCTGATGCCGTCTCGCGATGTATTTACGGCGCTCAGCCGGCCGCCGGCAAAATTGCCGACAAGTCCGCCGGTGGACTGTACGCCCGCCGTGTCGGCAACCAATCCGAACACGTCGCGAACCGGCAAGGGCAAATCACGGACTTTGTATTCGGGGAGCACTGTACCGATGGAATTCGAGGCCGTGGTGAGAGCCGCATCGGCCGTCGTGGTTACGTCCACGACGCTAGTGGTGGAACCGAGGCGCAAGGTAAAGTTCACTGTCGTCTGCGCCGATCCGCCAAGCGCGTAATCCTTCACTACAGCTGTCTCAAAACCGCTGAGTTCTGCCTGGAGCTTGTAGGCCCCCGGCTGGAGAATCGGAAACTGATATGAACCCGTCTCATTGGTTATGGTCGTGTTGACGATTCCCGTCCCAGTATTGGTTGCAGTGACAGTCACACCAGGGATCAAAGCTCCCGTGGCATCCTGAACGGTTCCTCCGATTGTCGAGTTGGACTGGCTGAATGCAGTGCCAGCAAATAAAAACAGAGACAGCGACGCGATGAGACAAATTCTCTTCACAACTCCCCCCAGATTTCTATGACGATCGTTGGCGGGATATTAGCACTGTATTTGACAGGAAACGATTTATTACATAGCGATGTGAGTTTCAGGGGAACCGGCTGGACTTCCAGGTTGGGATAAGCGATTCGATGAAGAGTTCAGTTTTTGTACAGTGCCCTGAGGACCTGAACATCCGATGCAGACAAACCGGAGTATTTCGGAATATCGGCCCGGACATGAAGCTTGCTCCGGTATCGCATGAAGTAATCGACAATGTCGCCGCCGTATCCGAAGTAATACATGATGTCCTGGAACCGGGTGGTGTGGGACAGGCCGACGGCATGTCCCAGCTCGTGAACACACGTCAGGTACACAATCGTGTCGCGTAGAAGCGGATCCTGAGCCGCACGGCTCGCCAGAGGCTCGCCTTGAGCGGAAACCTGGGGCATAACATTGACGATCGCTCCAAGTTTGCCGTTCACCGAAACCCGTTGCATTTCTCCGAACAGGCCTTCGGCTGGAGAAATCCAGTGGAATCGAATGATGGCGGCATCGCGTGACTTCGATTCCGCGAACTTGAGCTGGTTGCCGCTTTCGTGCGACCAGGCGTTCAGCGCAAAAACGGCAAGTTCCCGGTCGGAATCGCGATATCCCGGAACGCCCCTGCCGTCTTCTATGAAATAGGTAATCGTCCCGCTCGTGTCGAGCCGGGACGGCTGCAGCGGAAGCTGGAGCAGAAAGAGAAAGGCGGCGGCCGTTGTAGCGATTTTAAGCATTGTTCAAGAGATCCCTGGCCGTGAGCAGGGCATAGAAAGGATATTTTTGTGAAATGATCCCGGTGCCGCCTTCTTCGCGGTCGACGACGCAGAACGTGGCCACGACGTTGTATCCGGCTTCCTCCGCCTTCCCGGCCGCGGTCAGAAGCGACCCTGCCGTCGTGCAGACGTCGTCGACGATCACAACGCGCGCACCCGGCTTGCCGTCGTAGCCTTCGATGGATCGTTTCGTTCCGTGCCCTTTCGCCTCCTTGCGAACGATGAAGGCCGGCAGCGGCGCGCCTTCCAGACTGCTGACGACGGCGACGGCGGAAACAATCGGGTCCGCTCCCATCGTCAGCCCCCCGATCGCATCCGCTGAAATCTTGTGCTCCCGCATCAGCCCCAGAATCAGGCGGCCGATCAGCAGCGCGCCGCGCGGATTGAGCGTCGTCATGCGGCAATCGAGGTAATAGGAGCTCTTTTTGCCGGATGAGAGGGTAAAATCCCCGATTCGCAGAGACCTCTCCCGGATAATCCCCCGAAGTTCCTGAAGTTGTTCATCCATAGTGTGTAATTGTAAATCAAACTCAAAATTGTGAAATAATTCGGGCGGGTGTGATAAAAGTTCGCTTTTCATATTGTTCTTATACTCTTGGAGACGTTGATGCCAAACCCGCAGATCTACGAGTCGGCTGTCTCGGAAGCGGCAGCCGGCAAAATCATAAATAAGAAGCTTTTGCAGTGGGTGGAGGAGATTGCCGTCACCTGCAAGCCGGATCGTGTTCGTGTATGCGATGGTTCTGAACAGGAATACCAGTTACTGACGCGCCTCATGCTTCAAAGCGGCACGGCCGTGGCGCTGAATCCCCAGAAACGCCCTAATAGCATTTATGTCCGCTCGACGACAGTCGATGTGGCGCGAGTCGAAGACCAGACCTTTATTTGTTCCGCAACCGAAGATGAAGCCGGACCCACTAATAACTGGGAAGATCCGGCCAGAATGAAGCGCGATCTCACCGACCTTTTTACAGGGTCGATGCGCGGCCGCACGATGTATGTCATTCCTTATTGCATGGGGCCGCTGGGCTCGCCGATCTCCAAGATCGGGGTTGAAATCAGCGACTCTCCCTACGTCGTCGTCAACATGCACATCATGGCGCGGGTCGGAAGCCGGGTTCTCGAAATGCTCGGTCCCGATGGCGATTTCGTGAAAGGTCTCCACTCCGTCGGAGCGCCTCTCGGACCGAATGAACAAGACTCGGCCTGGCCGTGCAATTCCGAACACAAATACATCTGCCACTTCCCGGAAACACGCGAGATCTGGTCTTTCGGCTCCGGATATGGCGGCAACGCCCTGCTCGGAAAGAAGTGTCACGCGCTGCGCATCGCGTCCGTGCAGGCGCGCGACGAAGGCTGGCTCGCGGAGCACATGCTGATCCTCAAGCTGACGAGTCCGCAAGGCGAAGTGAAATACATCACAGGCGCGTTTCCATCCGCCTGCGGAAAGACCAACCTGGCCATGCTGATTTCGACAGTGCCGGGCTGGAAGGTCGAAACCATCGGCGATGACATCGCCTGGATGAAATTCGGGCCCGACGGCCGGCTCTATGCGATCAATCCTGAAGCCGGATTCTTCGGCGTCGCGCCGGGCACCAGCATGCAGTCGAATCCGAACGCCATGCTCACCGTCACCAAGAACTCGATCTTCACCAACTGCGCCATCACATCGGACGGCGATGTCTGGTGGGAAGGAATGACGGACGAGAAGCCGGCCGAACTGACCGACTGGCTGCGGCGGCATTGGAATTCTCAGTCCGGCCGTCCCGCATCCCACCCCAACGCCCGCTTCACCACTCCCGCAAAGCAATGTCCGGTAATCGCAAAAGAATGGGAAGACCCCAAAGGGGTGCCGATCGACGCAATCCTGTTCGGGGGACGCCGCGCCGGTATCGTCCCGCTCGTCACGGAATCGTTCGATTGGCAGCACGGAACCTTTCTCGGAGCGACCACGAGCAGCGAAACGACCGCTGCGGCCGCCGGCAAAGTGGGACAACTGCGGCGGGATCCCATGGCCATGCTGCCCTTCTGCGGATACAACATGGGCGATTACTTCGGGCACTGGCTCAGCATGGGCAAAAAGCCTGGAGCCCGGATGCCGAAAATCTTTTTCGTCAATTGGTTCCGCAAGGATGAAAAAGGCAAATTCCTGTGGCCCGGCTATGGTGAGAACAGCCGCGTACTGAAATGGATCTTCGAGCGATGCAACGGAACAGCACAGGCTGTCGACACTCCGATCGGAAGACTGCCGCGGGCCGAGGATCTCGATATAAAAGGATTGGATCTACCGCCCGGAGCCCTGACGAAGCTGTTGAACGTCGACGTAGCCGGATGGCAGTCGGAAATCCCCATGATCAACAACTTCTTCGATGAAATGGGTGAACATCTTCCGGCGGAATTGCGTGAGGAAGTTGCCCGTCTTGAGCAAAGACTAAGAAAATAGACGAAGACTAATTGGAGGTTGCATCATTCGAAGTTTCTGCATTTTAAATTTGAAATGCAGAAACGTCAGATGATACAACCTCCAATAATTTCTAAAACGAATCGGTCGGTTTCGCCGATTT
>DASXLG010000116.1 GCA_036496425.1 Terriglobia bacterium
GTAGGGGCGCGCGAGGGGAAGGGAACGCAATGCGATGAACGACTTTTTGCCTCCAGACGGCCTGATCGCTGCGGTTCCGCCCTTGACGTCATTGAATAAGAAGGGCAAACCGAAGCAAAGGCGTCCTCACGTTGAAACCCAGCTCGGCAGGCTTCGGGCGCTGCCGGCGGCCGAACTGCTGCCATGCATTCCGGAAATGTTGCCGGAATGCGTGATGCACTTCATCCAGAATCCCAAGGAAAACGGTGAAGTACTCACCGGGGCACTGCACCGGGAAGCCTATAAACGAGCCCGGCGGATCGCGTTCCGGAGGGTGTGGCGTCATCCGGAGAACAAGCGGGAGCAGATCCTGACGGAAATCGACACCCGGCTTCTGAACCTGTTGCTCGGCAAAAGCAGCGATACCAACCTCGATTTCTACGAGATCGCTTTCGAGGCGGGCATTTCGGCCATGACGAAGAATGCGCTGCGCAGCCATAAACGCTCGCCGATGGGCGCCAAGCGCGTCTCGAATGAGACCGAGGCGGTCGATTCGGACGGCGAGCCGTTCGCAGACATCCTCGCGGCCCTGCCGGATCCCGGCGCCAGCCCTGAAGAGATCGCGATCCGGCGCCGGATGATCGAGGCCGCTTCCGATTCGGTGAAGACCCGGCGGCAGTGGAAGGCGCTGGACCTTTATTACATGCAGGGACTGCCGATGTGGTCCGTCGTGCAGAAGATGAAAAAGACGGAGCGCGACGTCCGGGATCTGCTGAAGTCCGGTATCCAGGCCATTCGCCGGGCCTTCGGCGTGGACCCCAGGGAAGGAGGAGCCCAATGAACCCGACACTCTCTTTTGAATCTGTTTCGCATCTATTGTTGATCGAGGAGCGGGAGCCGACGCCGGAGGCGTTGGCGCGCTGGCAGGAAATGTATCCGGATCACCGGGAGGCGCTGGCCGAGTTCTTCGTGGTGTGGGCCGAGGACCTGGCATCGCCGGTGGAGGAGGTTCCTGCGATCGATGAGGCGGCCGAAGCGGCGGCGATCCAGAAACTGGTCGATTATGCCCTGGATGTGTTGCGCAAACAGGGCCGTCTGATCCCGAAGGAATATGTAGCGGCGATCCAGCCTTTCGACCAGGTGATCCTCGAAGCCGTCATCGAGCTGCGCGGCGCGGGCTATCACGGCAACATTGCGCGCCGGGCCGGCGAAATGACCGGAAAGCACGTTCTGATGGGCACCGCGTATGCGTCGCTGCTCCGGCTCGAGAAGCTGAAGCTGCTCGAGTGGCGGTGCGCCGACCCCGTCAGCGAACCCCAAAACACAGGCAGACAATATTACATGGCCACGATGGCGGGAGAACGCTCGCTCGCACGCGCGAAGGCGGCAGCTCAGCCCGAGGCCGGATACTTAGGAGAACCTGCATGAAAACGGAAAAATCGTTCGAGATCCTTGTCCGGAATACACTACCGCACGCTTCGCGCGAGAGCTTTATGCGCGACATGAAGGAGAACACGGCGGCGACGCGGCTGCAAAAAACCAGAGAATTCCTGCGGTACATCGTGGTGGCGTATCGGGATCAGACCATCCAGGCATTCAACCGGTACTCGTTTATCGGCGTGTTTCTCCTGGTCGTGTTCTGCTTCGGCTTCTCGGCCATGCCGCGGGGCTATGCCGCCATGCTGATGGCGGTGCTCGGCGGCCTCTGTCTGCGCGACGGGTATCTGCATAACCGGAAGCTCAAGGACGGTGTGTCGAGCAACGTTCAATACTGCAATCAGTCCATCGGCGATGCCGGAGTCGCGGGCCTGTTCGCATTTGTGTCCGGAGCCGTGTTGCGCGGAGTTTCGCCCTCCTCCGCCTTTGCCTTCCCCCTTCTGTGGCACGGCGCCGTCACCCTGATGGGAACGGTCTTCACGCTGAAGTTGATGCTCCGGGTGAAGCCGGATCCGGATGCGCCCCTCATTAATAAGGATGACAATCCCAAAGCCATCTACAGACGCGTACGATGGCTCAGCTTTCTGTGGTTCATCACGTTCGATGGCATCGTGGCCTGCGGGGTTACGGACATCCCGCACTACTGGCCGGATAAACTCCGCGGCTTCGCACCGCTCTTCTTTTTCCTGACCTGGTGGACATTTCGGCATGAGCAGCGCCAACGCTTACGGAAGCACCTCATCGCGCGCATGGTGGACGCCCTGGCGAAGCGCCTCAGCAGGAAGAAGTTTCTTTGGGGGCAGGGTGCGATCGAGGTCATGATGTATGTTCTGATCGCGTTATCGGTCGCGGATTCCATTCTGCCGTGGATGACCTGCAGCGCAACCGCCGCCGCCAGCGCGGTGCAGGCCGCCGGGGCGCTGCTGTCGGGAAGCATCTCGTTAATCACGTGGAAGTATGTGAAGGAAGCGAATCGGGTGGCGGCGGAAGCGCTGAGGCAGGGCCGCTGCGCGGGACTTTGAACGGACCACCCCGCGCGGCTTCGCCGCGCTTCCCCTCCTAACTTTAGGAGGGGAGTTGCAGCGCAGCGGACTGCCAGTATTCGAATGTCACCGGAGAAATCTTTCCTTCGAATTCAGGCGAATGGTAAATCTGCGCAAGCGCTTCGAAGAACGCGGCGGCTTCGGCCTCGAGTCCGAGGGCGCGAAGCGACTTGATGATCCGCGTAATGCGGAGGTGGTTGTGGTTGTACGGAGTCAACCAGTTCTTCGACCGCTCGCCGAAATTCGCGGCGCGTTCAACGATCCAGCCGGGATCCGCTTTCGCTTCGAACCCGTAAAACTTCAACATCCGCAGCCACGACTTTCTCAGGTTGTCCTGGAGATCCGGTCTCGCGCGGAACTCCGAAATCGTGCGAGTGTCCAGCACCGGCGCGGTGGGATTCACGCCGCTCGGTTCGCGCAGCGGGAACATCCATTGGATGAAATCGTGAACGCTTTCGAGGGAATGGTCCGGCCATTGCTGGATATCGTGCAGGTATCGGCCGCGATCGTCCGCTGTTTTGCCGCTATAAAATGAAACGATCATCAGCTAATTGTAAAAAAGCTCTGCGCTGCAAACCAATATATAGTCATTGCGTCAAAACCCACGACCCGTCTGGGTTTAAGGAGGTGTCGTGAATTCAAACCGACTTGTATGGGGGAGCTTGACGAGTGTTCTCGCGCTAGCGTTATCGGCGCAGGCTTTCGCTCAGGCACAACCCGTGCAAAACCGAATCCCACAACAGGTCATCATCAATGGGCAGAGGGTTAACGGAGCGTATGTGCCGGCGGCGGGCGGGGGGATGCAATCATTCACCTGTTCCAGTCCGCAGCAGTATGCGGCTCCGGACGGTTCTTCGCAGGGTTGGTCCTGTTTCGATCAAGCGACCGGCGTTTGGCTTTTGAACGCTGTGCCGCCGTCGCCGCAGGCCACCCAACAGGCGCCGGCTCCTGTTACAGGAGCTCCTCTTCCGGCTCAACCGCCGGCAGTTGTTTATCAGCAGCAGCCGACGGTGATCTACCAGCAACCGTATCCCGCGACCGTAGTTTATGCTCCTGCTCCCGTTTATTACGCCCCGGCATATTACCCCCCTGGGTATTTGCTCGGCGCAGCGGCAATAGGCGCGACAGGCAGGATCGTGAGCGCGGCATTACTTCCTCGGTATTCCGGCGTGTTTTTTGCCGGACGCGGTTTCCGGCGTCGGTGATCTGATGTAAAACTATAGGCGCCGGGTAAAACCGGCGCCTATACACCTTCAAAACTGGTGATCGTCTCGTGATTGTGCGGCGGTTGCGGATGGTTACCGGGTCTGACACACAATCGTGTTTTCATCCCTGCCAGGCGGGCGGCGTCAAGCTCGCGAGTCACATCCGAAATAAAGAGGATTTCCGGGTCATTCAAACCGAATGTCCGGGCGATCGCAGCATAACTGGCTGCTTCGTTCTTCGGGCCGGTCGTTGTATCGAAGTATCCGTTCAAGAAACGCGTCAGATCCCCCGCCTGCGTGCGCGAAAATAGAAGACGCTGCGCCAGAACGCTTCCGGAAGAGAATATCCGGACGTCCACGGCTTGATTCTTCCATCGTTCGAGGGCCGGAGGCACATCTGGAAAGACCTCGCCGTGCAGTTCGCCTTTTTCGTAACCCTCCCGCCAGATTTCACCCTGAATTCTCTTGAGCGCGGTCGATTTCCGGTCCTGGTCCATCAGCCATTCGACGTAATGCACCGGCGGCGTCGCCCATGCCGGCGGGTTCAGGCCGCAGCGGACATCGTCGAGGTGTTCGTCATGGAGATCCGAAAGATCCATTTGCGGCAGGCAGGCGGGGAGACGGCGCCGCGCGAAAGGGAACAAGACGTCATAGACAAAAGAAATCGGCGTCGTTGTCCCCTCGATATCGAGAAGAATCCCGGGCATCAGGCCACGAAGGTGTGTCCAAAGCAGACCGCTTCGAACCTGTTGTCCACTCCGCTATCCGTGTACGACGGTGTCCAGCCGGACGCATCCTGGAACAGGCGGATGCACTGGATCTCCCGGGTCGAGCAGAGATCGAACCAGTGCAGCGTGCCGCGCGGCACACGGATCAGATCGCCCGGTTCGACTTCGATCGCGACGACCGGAGAGGTTTTCGGATTCACATGGAAGAGGCCGCGGCCGCGGATGATGAAGCGGACTTCGTCTTCGTCGTGCCAGTGTTCGCGGCTGAATTTGGCGAGCATGGCGTCGAGATTCGGCGTCTGCGACGTGACGCTGATGACGTCGGCCGTGACATAGCCGCCGCGCTTCTTCAAATCCTCGATCTCGGCCTCGTAGGCGCCGAGGATTTCCTCCTGCGTGGCTCCGGCGGCCAGCGGATGAGAAGGCTGCCAGACGTTGTACTCAATGCCGATCGTTCCCAGATATTCGGCCACAGCGGCCTTGCCGGAGATCGTCCGATTTTCTTCAGGGATTCGAAGTACTGCCATTGCTCCTCCTCTATTAAGGCTGCGCGCTACCGCGCTTGCGCTTCGCCCTCACTCAGTCGGTTCCATCATCTGTCTTCTGCCGACGGACTCCAACAAAAATTCGAAAATCTCGACGTGGCGGGCGGCCTCGCCGAGATCCCGGCCCCAGGTGTACATGCCGTGCCGGCGGATCAGAAATCCATGGACTTTCGGATTCTCCTCGAGCATGCGCGTGGTTTCCGCGGCCAGCGCCTTCATGTCCTGGCTGTTCTCGACAATCGGGAGCCACTCGCGATGCTCGTGCGTGGTCACGCCGTCGAGACCTTTCAGCATCTCATATCCTTCGATGAAGAACCCGCCGTGCCCGATGTGGTAGTCCGAAAGTATCGTGCTCCACACGGAATGTGTATGAAGCACGGCGCCGGCGCCGCGGCTTCCAACGATTGCCGTGTGCAGCAGCGTCTCGGCTGAAGGCTTGCCTGCATCCGGCGTCAGCACGGAACCGTTCGCATCGATCTCCAGAATATTTTCCGGCTGGAGCTGTCCTTTATCGAGAGAACTTGCCGTGATTGCAATCCGAACGGGGTCCCGGCTGATAACCGCGCTGAAATTGCCGCTCGTCCCCAGCACCCAGCCGCGGCGGTGAAAGTTCCGGCCAAGCTGGACCAGATGTTCTGCTGCAGTCATTCGGGAATTATAATAGCGCGGGTGGTGCGTCCTGAAGGACGCGATGTTCAAACCGATCAGTTTGCTATGGCGTTCTGCAGGCGGCTGATATCGCGGTCAGCTCGTCGCTTCTGCACACCGGTTATGAATCGGGAAGTCTGTTGGGCAAAGCCTCGGCTGCTGGGAACTGACGACGCCCGTAAAAATCGCCGCCGCTGTAAGGAAAACCGTCATAGTCCAAAAGATTGAACGGTCTTTGGGCACACCCATCCGGATGCAAGTGTCTTGCCGCTTCGTTCACAGCCGGCGCTATTCATTCACAGCTTCGTTCAAGCGGCGGTTTGCTTGATCACACCGCGATCAATGATCCGTCCTGTCTCGGTGATCGCCTGAAAATCGATCTGGTCCGGCGACACCTCGAGCAGCATGAAGTGATTATCCTCGTCATAGCTTGCTGCGCGGAATGGACTGCGGAGATCGACGCCTCCCCGATAGAGGTCGCCGCCGGCTCCGGTCACGAAATACTGAACCCCCTGTTGCGGCATGACGCGCTCGTAAATATGGTCGTGCCCCGAAAAGGCGGCATTCACGCCGTAGCGCACAAAAAGAGGCTCCAGTTTGCGGCGCAATCCCAGGTCCGACCCATGCTTCGTGCCCGACGAGTAGAGAGGGTGATGGAAGACGGCCAATTTCCAGCGAGCCGCAGAATGCCGGAGTTGCTGTTCAACCCAGGTCAGCTGGACCGTGCCGCAATCGGTCGAATCCAGCATGAAAATGTCGAGTAGTCCGTTACCGAACTGAAGTGTGTAATAGTTTTGTCCGCCCATGTTGAAGAGCGGGTATCGGATCTGGTCCTGACGTCCCTCGCGAACATCGTGATTGCCCAACACAGCGTAAAACCGCACTTGTTCTTTGAGCAGCGCTGCGAAAGGCTGCTCGAAGTGCTTCGCGAAGTACTTCGCATTGCCGTTGGGATAGATGTTGTCACCGGCCAGGATCGCAAAGTCGAAAGGGGACTGACGGTGGGCGGCAAACATCTCTTTGGCAATATTGATCTGATCGCCGTTGCCCGTCCCGCAGTCACCGACCACGGGAAAGCGGATTTTTATCTTCCCGGGTTGCTCTCCGAAAACGCTGTGTGCTTTAAGTAATGTTCCTGCGGCGAGCGCAGCCAGCGACTGCAATGCCTGCCGACGTGTCATTTGTTCACGCTAGCAGCACCGATTCGTGGCACACAATGGCTCTTCCGGGTAGGTGGATGCGTGCGGAAGATCCGGGCGGATTATAATAGCGCGCGTGAGTACGGAAAAGGTGCACGGCCGCGGAGCCTCCAGCAATCCACCAAACCGATTCGAGACGATGTCCTACGAAACGTCGGAGTGGGACGAACCCGGAGATCCGTCCAGGCACACGGTTTTTCTCAAGGACGAGACGCGCTCGATCATCGCGTATAACGACAGCCCGGATGTGGGTTTCGATGCCAGCATCAATCCCTATCGCGGATGCGAACACGGCTGTATCTATTGCTTCGCCCGCCCCAACCACGAGTATCTGGGATTTTCGGCCGGCCTGGATTTCGAATCGAAAATCCTCGTCAAGGAAGATGCGCCGCAGCTGCTGCGCAAGGAACTGATGTCTCCGCGCTGGAAGCCTCAGGTCATCGCGATCAGCGGAGTGACGGACTCTTACCAGCCGATCGAACGCCGCCTGCAGCTGACGCGGCGGTGTCTCGAAGTCCTGGTGGAGTTCCGGAATCCGGTTGTCATCATCACGAAGAATGAGCTGGTCACGCGCGACATCGACTTGCTGTTGCAGCTGGCCCGTTTCGACGGCGTGCTGGTCTTCGTTTCGGTCACGTCGCTCGATCCGGAGCTGGCACGCGAGCTCGAACCGCGTGCGTCGCAGCCCGCACGGCGCCTGGCCGCGATCGAAGCGTTGTCGGCCGCGGGCGTGCCGGCAGGTGCGCTCATCGCTCCGGTGATTCCCGGCCTGACGGATCATGAGATGCCTTCGATCATCTCGGCTGTCGCGAAGGCCGGCGCCGTCGCTGCCGGATACGTTCCGCTCCGTCTGCCGTATGGAGTTGCTCCGCTTTTCGAAGAATGGTTGACGCTTCACCGGCCGCTTCAAAAGGAGAAGATTCTGAACCGCGTCCGTGAGATTCGCGGCGGCAAACTGAACGATCCGAACTTCCGTACCCGCATGCAGGGAAGCGGCGCCTATGCGGATCAGATTTCGGAGCTGTTTGAGGTGTGCTGCCGGAAGGCCGGAATCCACTCGAAGCGTCCCAAGCTTTCGGCAAACGATTTCCGCCGGCCGGGACCGTCGCAGTTAGGCCTGTTTTAGTCTTGCGGTTTTATTGCGGCAAATTTCCCTGCCACTAGCTTCCCCTTCGCTTGTAACCCCTAGCATCCACAGCTTTCCCCTTTTGGAAGCCCGTATGCGATAACACCAGCGGGGGTATTCGAATGAAACTTGGCAGGGCGCTACTGCTCGGTGTGCTCGTGTGGCATACCGAGGGACAGAGCAGCACTTCCAAGCCAAATGGAGTCCGTGAAGGGTCCGCAGTCGTGTGCCTCCACGGTACGGAGCGGATTTTGTTGCGTTCCACGGAGCGGCTGCCGGAGGCGAGCGGCGCCGTTAGAGTGGAACGCAGGGGTGGCATGACGGAGCTTGAACTCGAAGTCGGCTCAATGAAGCCCGCGTCGTTGTTCGGTGGCGATTACAACACGTACGTGCTTTGGGTCGTGCCGCCCCATGGGGCAGCGGAGAATCTGGGAGAGATTCCGCTGGAAGGAGACCGCGGAAGGCTCCGCGCATCCACCAGCGCCGGCGTGTTCGCTGTCCTCATTACGGCCGAACCGCATTTTCTCGTCAACACACCCAGCCCATTTATGGTTCTAGAAAACAAACCTGCCGTGGATGGGCCGGAAGTCCACTACGCGGTGTTGGAAGGTGTGTACAACTTCGGCAGAAGCACGCTGGTGGATTCGAAGGAAGCGAAAGGCGAGGTCCGCACGGATGTGAGACAGGCATTTACGGCGGTGCGGCTGGCGCAACGGGCCGGCGCACCAGGTCGGGCGAGCGACGAATTCACGCGCGCTGAGCGCGCGCTGGATCGCGCGCTCAGTCTGTGGCATCAACATGCGGACCGGCACGAGATTGCTGCGCAGGCGCGCGAGACCGTACGGCTTGCGGTGGCGGCGCAGCACCTTGCGATGGATCGTGGGCTCCAGGGGACTCCACTCGGAACGGAAGGTCTGGGGAGGGGGAAATGAGTTCCGGAGCCGCGGTCGGCAAGGGCCGGTTCTAAAGTTTTAATTCGAGGAGGCAGCATGTACAAAAAACTCTATATCTATCCGATTCTTTTCGCGCTGGCATTGGTGCTGGGTTCGGTGGGATTCCGCTCACTGAGCGCCAAGGACAGCGCCAACGACGAACGCGAGCGCGCCATGAAAGCGGGCGAGGTTCTGTCGCAAGTCATGCAGATTCCCGAAGACGGGATTCCGAACGATCTTATGGCCCGTGCCGACGCGGTTGCCGTCATTCCCCACATGGTGAAAGGCGCATTCGGTATCGGCGGCGAGTACGGCAAGGGCCTGGTGTCCGAAAGACGCGCTGACGGGACCTGGAGCGCGCCTTCATACATCAAGATCGGCGGCGGCAATTTCGGCTTCCAGCTTGGTGTGGAAGCGACGGATCTTGTCCTGGTTTTCACCGACCATAACGGGTTCAAAGGCCTGCTGGACGGCAAAGTGAAGCTGGGCGCCGACGCTCAAGTCGCGGCCGGCCCCGTCGGCCGCCATGCGCAAGTGGCTACCGACATCATGTTGAAGTCGCCGGTGTTCGCTTATTCGCGCTCCAAAGGACTGTTCGCAGGAATCTCTCTGGACGGTGCTGTAGTCGAGATCGATGACTCGGCAAACCGCGGCGCTTACGGCCGTGCCGTCAGTGCGCAAGACATTCTGTTGACTCACAGCGTTCACAAGAACGACGTCGTGATGCCGTTCTTACGCGTACTCGATCAGTACGCGCCTGCGCATAAACGCGCGACGGACTAGGAGCAACATCATGAGGCGAGGACTCTTTCTTTCCCTCGTCCTGTCTGGGCTGATTCTGATCGGCTGCGAGCGGGACCGGGGTGTGTACGCAGCAAGCGGCGAATACCAACCGCGGCCGGCGCCTGCCGAAAAGAAGACGGCGCCGCCGGATATACACGGTGAACTGATGCGTGTAAACGTGCCGAAAAACACTCTTATGGTACGTGTCGAAAACGGCATGGAGCAGACGTTCAAGTTCAATAACCACACCGTGGTGATGGGACTGAACACCAGTCAGGCCGCCGTGCGGAATCTGGTTGGAAGGGAAGGGTCCGAACTGATCGTCCGATGGCGGGACGATGACGGCGGCAAGCTGGCGGATCGCGTCGACGTGACGCAACCCGTCACGAACCGCCGCCATCGCCGCTAGAAAAACAGGGGGGCGGGGAAAATAGGGGGTCGCACCCCGGAATTCCGCAGTTCAGGAATTCCGGGG
>DASXLG010000117.1 GCA_036496425.1 Terriglobia bacterium
CCAATACTGCGCTGCGATCGACCGCACCATCTGCTCGTCCCCGCGAAAACGCAAAGCCGGCGCTGGTGGTCGCGAGTGCGCGAAAACCAAGATGTTGCAAATAGCGCGCCGACCCAATGTCCCATGGATTTGGGATGACAAAGCAGCCGCTATCGTGAAGTTTCCTGAAAGCCTCGCGCCGTGCAGTAACGTCTGAAGGAACCATGCCGCTGAGTATACGAGGAACGCAAACAACCACAAAAGTCACTTGGCGGAAAACTGCTGGCTGCAAGTGCTCGATCACACGAGTCTTGAACACGTGTAATCGAGGTTTCGTTATTTATGTTCTTTCTTCTGCGGATTCTGAGGAGCCGGATGACCTTGCGGTCGCGGCGCCGGTCTGGCGGTCGACGCTGCGGTTCACCGGGCTATGGCTTAACGCAATGCGTTCTGCCCCGGAAGACCCGATGACAATGCATGCACGAGTCGTTCAGCTGATTGGTCGACTCGGAGATGGTGTCCTGATTCCGGGTTTGCGAGGCTTTGTAGGCGGCCTTGCCGGCCTCGTCGAGTTCGAGCGTGAACTTGATCCAGTCCGGATCGGAGACCGGAACGGCCTTGCCGTTTTCGCAGCGGCGGCCGGGTACCAGCATCAGCTTCGCGGACTCAGATAGAGAGATCGCGGCATAGTCGACGACATCCCAGCCTTTATAGACGTTGCCACCCCAGATGAGCCAGTCCGTTCCGACGGTTCCCGATTCTGCCGGCTTCTTGGGGGCGCCCGGATCGATGCTTTGCGTTGTAAAAATGATGTTTGAACTGGGAAAAAGGATGCCCCTCATCACTTGAGCGACAGTCCCGGAGGCCGGTAGTGACGGCAGTTGCGACGCAACATCGGAGGTCTTGGCTGCCGTAACGGCATGGGCCGGGAACGTCAACTGTTGGAGAGCGGCGTCATCCATGATCAGTTCAGCAGGGCCGCTGGGGAACTTGCCCGCCTGGAGGATGTAAGCCAAGACATCTGCTGCTTCCGTTAAGGTCAATCGGGCCGTGTCATCTTTCGGCATGGTCCGGCGGATTTTGTTGGCCAGCTCAAGCAACGGCCGCGAGGACCAGTTTGCAGCGAAGTCGTCTCCGGTCAGGGCAGGCGCGGACCGCCCTGCCAGATTGTCGGCATGACAACTCGCGCACCGCGCCTTATACGTCGCCAGCCCCCGCGACGCCTGCTGCTCCGTGTACACACCCTGGTTGAGGCTTCGCGTCGGCGTCTGCGACGACAGCGATGCGGATCCGGCAAGCCCGCAGAGCAACAACATCACCTCTATGCATCGGCGTCGTAAAATCATTAGACTGTTCCTCCTAGCGTGCGTGGAATCATAGTCCGAATTCGAAAGCTGAACAATCGCGCAAGGGCGAAGCATTCTATTTCAGCAAAACTGTCGCCCGGCGGAGTGAAGCTACTGCAGGAGAAGCAGTTGGCCGTTATCGCCACAATCATGCCGGATGGATCTCCACAAACGACCCCAGTGTGGGTCGATGTCGAGCCGGACGGGTCGCACATCCTGATCAATACGGTCGTGAGTCACCTCAAGGCGAAGAACGTCAATCGGGATCCAAGGGTCGCGATTACGGTTGTCGATTCGCAGAATCCCTGGAGGTCCGTCGTCATCTGCGGAGCCGTTGTCGAGAAGCGTGGTCCCGACCAGGGAGCGACCGAACACATCCACCTGCTTGCAAAGAAGTACATGGGGCGCGACCAGTATCCGCTCCTCGCGGGCGAAGCCCGGCTGTTACTGAGAATCAAGCCGACGCATGTATCCGAGCGCGGGACGGACGGACAGCGCTCGAGCCTTTGGAGTTAGTATCAGCACCCGGTCACGTTATAGAATGCCCGGCGGTGGATGTACTCGCACATGGGCTTTGGGGCAGCATATTGTTCGGACGCAAAAGCGAATGGCAGTGGCGCTGGGCTTTCCTTCTGGGAGCCGCGCCGGACGTTATCGCGTTCGGGCCTTTCATTATTTCCCAGGTGGGCAAAGCCAGTTGGAGCGACTTTCCACGCTACGTTTATCAAACATATGACGTCACCCATAGTCTTGTCGTATGGGGTGTGATGGCCGCAGCGGTATGGATGGTCACCAGGAAGTTCCCCTGGATTCTTTGTCCCTGGGCGCTCCACATCCTGTGCGACATTCCACTTCATGAAGTCAGTTTTTTCCCAACGCCCTATTTGTGGCCTTTCAAAACCTATTTCGTCGATGGTGTCCGTTGGGCTCAATTGTGGCTGCTCATTCCGAACTATTTCGCGCTCGCGATAACCTATGCCGTCTGGCTTGGGCGGCGGCGCCCCAAACCGGCAATGGATTTCGCCAAAGGAAACCTATGAAGAGATTCGCTTTTGTTCTTGCCCTGATTGTGTTGACAGTTGCCAGTGTGGCCGCGCAGGGGCGTGGCGGCAGAGGCGGCGGCATTTTTGCTCCACCGGCAACTCCCTCTGGCCCCATTGCAGATGCCGTCAATTCCATGGTGACGGCTTTCAACAATCGGGACGCCGCTTTTTTCCAGAAAACCCTGGCGCCCGACGCGGTCTGGTTCGACGAGGACGGACATCAGTTGCTGGCAACCGTCTGGCTCAATCGGCTGATGACCGCCACTCCGCCTCGTAAGCTCAGCATTACCGACCTGCGTGTCGGCAATTGGGACAATGCGGGCTGGGCGGGCTTCCACTACACGCTGGAAGCAACGAATCAGGTCAAGGGCATCAATACCATGTCCTTCCGGAAGGTCGGAAACGACTGGCAGATCGTGATGATCCACGGCGCGGTGGATACGCTGATCAGCTCTCACTGAGAGGCATGGCTCAAACCGTCAGTGCAATACGATTGAGATCCTGGACCATTATCCTCTTGCTCATCTTTGGCTTGTCGGCTGCGGGGCTGCGGGCACAGCGCGACCCTGCGCGGGAATTCATCAAGATCTCGGACAATTTGTATCGCACGCGAAATGGAGCATGGTACGGACTGGTCTACATCACGCCCGATGGGATCGTGCTGGCGGACCCGATCAGCACGGATTTCGCAGGATGGGTGAAGACAGAACTCGACCGGCGATTTCCAGGCGTCCCGGTTCGCTACATTATTTATAGCCACAGCCATTGGGGACGGCAGCGTTCTATTCAAGAAGTCGGATATCGCGGAGGCGCGCCAGTTCTTTGAAGATCTCGTCGCGTCGGTTTCGGCCGGGATGGCGGCAGGCAAGAGCCTTGAAGAGCTGAAGCGCTCGATTATGTTAGAAAAGTACAGCGGCTGGGCCGATTACCAGCGTCTGCGTGAAGACGATATCGAAGCCACGTACAATAACCTGAAGATCTACCGATAGACTCACTGAGAGGCATCGCTCAAACCGTAGCGTTGCATCTTGGTGCGCAGGCCCTCGCGGCTGATGCCGAGGATTTCGGCGGCGCGAGTGCGGTTGCCGTCGGTTGTTTTCAGAACGAGCACGATGAGGCGCTTCTCCATCTCGGCGATGGACATTGGCTGAAGGACGTCCTTCTGCGTTCCGCGAATACGATCGCTCAAAGCATCGGGCATCAGCACGGCACCGGGGCGCGACAGCGCGGCCAGACGGGCCATTTCTGCCTCGAGCTCGCGAACATTGCCTGGAAATGAATAAGCCAGCAGCGATGCGAGCAGTTCGGCCGAGAGACGGCCCGTCTCCCGGCCAAAGCGTGTCGCATATTGCTTCAGGAAATGGTCCGCCAGCAGCGGGATGTCGTGGACACGTTCGCGAAGCGGCGGCAGCTTCAGCGTGATCGTCGCCAGACGGAAGAAAAGATCGCTGCGGAACGCACCCGATTCGATTTCGCGCTCCAGGTCGCGATTCGTCGCGGCAATAACCCGAATATCGGCGGTTTCCGTGCGCGTGGATCCCAGCCGGGTAAATTCACCGGATTGCAGCACACGAAGCAGGCGCGGCTGCAGTTCCACCGGCAATTCTCCGATCTCGTCGAGAAACAACGTGCCGCGATGCGCCGATCCGATCAATCCCACGCGATCGCGATCCGCTCCGGTGAATGCGCCGCGCACCACTCCGAAAAGCTCCGATTCGATCAGGCTGGCCGGCAGAACAGCGCAATTCAAGATAACAAACGGGCCGGATGAACGTGAACTTTGCCGATAAAGCGCGCGGGCGACCAGTTCTTTGCCCGTTCCGGTTTCGCCCTGAATCAGGACCGGCAAATCGGTGGCCGCGACTTGCCGGACCGTTTCCAGAACCGCACCGACCGCGGGATCGGCCGTAATAATCCCATCGGCTTCGCCGATGTGACTTTCCAGTTCACGCGCCTTCCGCCTCGCCGATTCGATCGCCAATGCAACGTGAAGCCTTGCCGCCGAGAGGCTGCAGATCTCGTCGAGGAGCTCCCGCTGGCGGTTGGTAAACTTCTGGGCAATATCCCGATTCTCGAGATAGATCAGAGCGAAGGTCTCGGAAGTAGCCAGCAGCGGGGCGCAGAGAACAGACCGGAGGGAGAGCCGCTGCACGCTGGGATGATTCTTATATCGATCGGAATCGAGGGCATTGCCCACGAGCACTGCTTTGCCGGTCTGGAGCACCTCATTTGCGATGGAACTGCTGACTTCCGCTTCGGTCTGCGAGAGAGCTTCGCTCCGGAAGTTCCGGGCCACGGCAGCCCTGAAACCCCCATTTTCCCGGACCAGAACGAAGCCGCGATCTGCGCCGAGACTCTCGATCGTGCGGTCCAGAAGACTGGTCAACAACTCGCCGTAATCACGGTCTTCGCCCAGGGTCCGGGCAAGCCCGTAGAGGAGGTTCAGTTCTTCGGCGTTGAACATCAGCGGATTCTATCGTATTTTGCGGACTTGAGTTTTACAGACGCTGCGAAGATCATCAAGCCCGAAGCGCGACCTCAACCCGGCCCCGGCGAAGCCGAAAGTCCGGACGTGTGGGGTTTTCGCGATACCCATTTCGACATCAGCGAGAACGGGCATGTCATCATCCGGGGCACGCGATACGAGCTCAGCGGCAAAGAACTACCCCGCTTTCTGCCGTGGGTGCGCGAAATCCTCGGAATCAACGTCGACCCGAAGCAGATCAATCAGCCCAATTACCCTACATCGATTCCGGAACCGCACATCTCCCCCGCGTTTTTAAGCGACCTGCAGGCGTTCATGGCTTCGAACCAGGTCGACTCGGCCGGAGAAGTCCGGCTTCGCCACGGCCATGGACACACGCAGGAGGAAATGTATTCGATCAAGTATGGCCGGCTGGGGCGAGTTCCCGATCTCGTCGTGTACCCGGAGAACGAGAGCCAGGTCGTCCGGCTCGTCGAAGCCGCCAAGACACACAGTGTTTCTCTGATTCCATACGGCGGCGGCACGAATGTGACGGATGCTCTTCGCTGTGATCCGGAGGAGCGCCGGACAATCGTCTCCGTGGATATGCGCCGCATGAACCGCATCCAGTGGATCGATCGTGAAAACATGATGGCCTCGATCGAAGCAGGCGCCATCGGCCGGGACATCATCACCGATCTCAAGAAGTATGGCCTCACGATGGGGCATGAGCCGGACAGCGTCGAATTCTCCACGCTCGGCGGCTGGGTTGCTACAAACGCAAGCGGGATGAAAAAGAACCGGTACGGGAACATCGAGGACCTCGTCCTCGATGTCACCGCTGTTACAGCTGCGGGGAAGCTCGAACGCACGAGCACGGCGCCGCGAGAATCCATAGGGATCGATCTGCGGCGGTTGCTGTTCGGATCCGAAGGAACCCTGGGGATCATTACGTCAGCGATCGTTAAAATTTTTCCTCTGCCTGAGGTCCAGAAATACGGGTCGGTCCTGTTTCCGACGTTCGAAAGCGGCTTTCAGTTCATGTTCGACTTGATGCGGGAAAGCACGCCGCCCGCGAGCGTCCGGCTGATGGACAACCTGCAGTTCCAGTTCGGCCTCGCCTTGAAACCGAAATCCGCGGGCGGTTTTGCAGATATCAAGAGCAAGGCTGAAAAGTTCTTCGTAACGAAGGTCAAAGGATTTGAACCGGAGAAGATGGTCGCCTGCACCCTGGTATTCGAGGGCAGCCGGCAGGAAGTCGAGCAACAGGAGCGCGATCTCTATCGCATTGCAACCCGCTATAAGGGTATGAAAGCGGGCAGCGAGAATGGACAGCGCGGATATCAGCTGACGTACAGCATCGCTTACATTCGCGACTTCCTGATGCCGTACTACATTATTGCCGAGTCGTTCGAGACCTCGGTTCCGTGGAGCAAAGCTCTCGCGTTGTGCGACAACGTCAAGCGCAGACTGACCGATGAATACAAACGGCGAAATCTGCCGGGCACCCCTTTTGTTACGGCGCGCATCACGCAGCTGTATCGAACGGGCGTCTGTATCTACTTCTATTTCGGGTTCTATTACAAAGGCATCCCCAACCCGCAG
>DASXLG010000118.1 GCA_036496425.1 Terriglobia bacterium
ATGGGAATCGACACGAGCGAGTTCCAGGCGCGGCGGCAGTCAGTCATGAACGCGGCGTCGGACGGAATCGTTCTCCTGCATTCCTTTTCAGGTCCCAAGAGCTGGCGTGATTCCGGTTTCCAGCAGGATTCCAACTTCTACTATCTGACCGGCCTCGAGAATCTTCACGATGCGATTCTCGCGCTTGACGGCACAACGAAGGAAAGCTGGCTCTTCGTGATGGCGCCGACCGAAAGGCAGCAGCGTCGTTTTTCCGGTTCCGTTCTGAACGGCTGGGATTCTGTCTGCCTCACCCCGAATCATGGGACGGAACAGGCTCTTGGCATCGAGCACATCGTCGTGTGGGACGGGTTCGCCGATTTCATCGAGACGCGGCGCAAGGCGAATCCCAAGGTCCTGCTCTATTTAGACCAGAGCCGCCAAGGCAAAATGGTTGCAGACGTAAGCAATCCGCCAGGTCTGGCGGCCATCGAAAATCCTTATCTTCTGTGGTCGGAAGCGATCAAGGCCAAATGGCCGGATGCAAACATCGTCGACGCTTCGCCCGCCCTACAGAATATGCGGGCGGTCAAGAGCCCCGCCGAGATTGCGCTCATGAAGAAGTCGGCCGCATGCACCGATGCAGGCTTCCGCGCGGCGATGGCTGCGATCGCACCCGGACGGACCAACCGCGAAATTGAAGGAGCGGCCATCGAAGGAGCGTTACGTGCAGGTGCGGACGGAATTTCGATGTGGCCCGAGCTCAAGACCGGCCCCGTGTCCAGCAGAACCGTCTTCCAGAAGTTCTACGACTATCACCTCCTGAACCGCACGGTACAGGCCGGAGAAACAGTGCTGATGGATCTCGGTTTCAACTATGAGTTCTACAAAGGAGACGTCGGACGAATGCTTCCCGTGTCCGGCCACTTCACGCCCGAGCAGCGCGAAGTCATCGAGCTCATGGACGGGGCTTACCAAAGCGGCTTGCAGGCAATGCACGACGGCGTCAACGCGAACGACATCATTCAGACGTCAATCCATTACGTCGAAAACCACAAGGATGGACTTCATTCTGATCTCGCCAAAGGCGCCGCTTTGGAACTCCTCAAGCCCGGCACATGGGTCATGTACACGCATGGCCTCGATACGGTGGAGATCTACCCGCCGAAGGAATTGCATTCCGGCAACACAGTGGCGTTCGGCCCCGATTTCGATGTCGATGGACAGGGCTTCTACGAAGAGGATGTCGTGCTGATCATTGCGGACGGCCATCAATTGATCAATCCACCATTGCCTTATTTACCGGCTGACATCGAAAAAATGATGGCGCGGCTGAAGCGATCCCAAAAATCTGAGGCGCACGTCTCGACAAACACATCAGGAGAGTCACTCCAATGAAACAAATACGAACTTTCCTACTGTTAGCGGCACTAATCTTTGCCGCTGGGCAGCTCACAGCCGAATCGTCCGCTCCTGTAACTCTAGTAAGAGCTGGCCGCCTCCTCGATCCGCGCTCGGGCAATGTGCTTTCGCCCGCAGCCGTACTGATTGAAGAAGGGAAAATCAAAGAGGTTGGTTCTCCTTCTCAGGTGCAGGGTCACGCGCCGGCGGGCGCCAAGACGATCGATCTCGGCACCGTGACTCTGCTGCCCGGGCTGATCGACAGTCACACGCACTTGCTGGTTGACCCGATCGGCCCAGCGGAAGTCGAGTGGGCGCGTCACTATAACGGCGCCTTTCTG
>DASXLG010000119.1 GCA_036496425.1 Terriglobia bacterium
CGCCCCATCTGCGTCATCCGCGTCATCTGCGGCTAAAAACCTTGTCCAAAAAACTAAAAGTTACGACCTTGTTACACATATTTGTGTTCTGTTATGTGCCTTTTGTGGCTATTCCCGTCGAAACCAACTCCCTGGCCTTGCGAAGAATGCTTTTTTCCTGCGGGTAGCTGGCGTTCGCTATGGCCTTTTCGATTGGAAACCACTCCACGCGGTCCACCTCGGCATCGTGCAGCGACGGGTCGCCGCCGGTGAATTGGAGAAGATAGAACGTCACGATCTTGAAGACGCGGATCGGGGGTTTTTCCCATTTCGCCATGTAGGAGTACTTGATCGTGTCGAGCTTCGTGATGATCGTTCCCGAGAGTCCTGTCTCTTCACGGGCTTCCCGTTGCGCGGCCGCTTCAGCAGCTTCGCCGGGTTCGATCAGTCCCTTCGGCAGCGCCCACGCCTTGCGGTCGTGCGGCTGAATCAGAGCAACTTCGGTCGTGCCGGCAGTGATTCTGTACACGACGCATCCGGCGGATATCTCTCGTCTGGCCATTCGCTGAAGATATTAACGGAACGGGAACGGAACACAAAAGGCACAAAAAGCCCAAAGTCAGGCAGCCAGGAGCGTTGGCGTCCGGAGCAATTCGGGCACAATCGCCCAGAGAATACTCCAGATGCCCCCGGTATCCTTCTGAAGACACACAACGCCGCCGTTTCTTAAGGCGATTGGCCGGAGATCGGGGGCGCCCGTCAGGAGCAGTGATATGAGACGTTCGAGGTGAGGAAGATGGCCGACGATCAAAACGTCGTCCGTATAGACTTTCAGGAAGTTGGCCATCAGGGAAGGATCGTCGTTTGGTTCCAGGCCCTGGACGTGGATGGGGCCGGAAGTGCATCGTATGCCTTCGGCGAAAAGATGCGCGGTTTCTTCGGCCCGAGCCTTTCCGCTGTGTTGTATCAATGAAACCGTGATCCGGAGGGCCGACAGAAATTCCACGACCTGCATGACTTCGTTGCGGCCTTCGTCGCTCAAACCACGATTGGGATCGTCTTCGGCTGATTTTGCTTTTCCGTGTTGAACCAGATACACGCGCATAGACCCTCCTCTGATATTATGGACGGTTTTGGAGATCGTTTAAATCGCAGGGCGTAATAAATGATGGCCATTGACCTGGAAAAAATCATAAAGACCGATCAGGAACACTTCGTTCATCCCCAATTTCATCCTAACGATCATAAGCAGCCGTTTGTCTGGGTCTCCGGAGAGGGCGCTAAATTGCGCAGCGCCGACGGGAAGGAATACATCGACGGTCTGGCATGTCTTTGGAATGTCACGCTCGGGCACGGCCGGAAAGAGCTTGCTCAGACCGCCCTCAAGCAAATGGAGCAGCTGGCTTTTACGACTTCCTATATCGGGCATACCAACATTCCCGCCGTGCAATTGTCGGAACGGCTGGCGGAGCTCTGTTATCCATCCATCAATCATTTCTTCTTTTCATCCGGTGGCGGCGAGGCCAACGACAGTGCCATCAAAACAGCGCGCTTCTTCTGGAACAGCCAGGGCAAGCCGGACAAATCCAAAATCATCAGCCGGGAACACGGCTACCACGGCGTTACGATCGGGTCGATGAATGCGACGGGTATCCCCAGCTTCTGGCCGATGTTCAGCTCGCAGATCCCCGGCTTCATCCACATCCCCTCGCCGTACCCATACCGGTACGTTTCCAGCAATCCGAACGTCAGCCAGGGGCGCGCCGCTGCCGATGAACTGGAGAAGGCGATCCTGCGCGAAGGCGCGGACACGGTCGCCGCTTTTCTGGCTGAACCGGTGCAGGGTGCCGGCGGGCTGATGGTCCCGCAGGACGACTATTTCCCGCGTATCCGGGAAATCTGCGACAAATACGATGTCCTTTTTATGGCCGACGAGGTCATCACCGGTTTTGGCCGTTTGGGCCGCTGGTTCGGGCTGGAACACTGGAAGGTCGAGCCGGACATCATTACCTTTGCCAAGGGAATTACCTCGGGCTACTTGCCGTTGGGCGGTATCGGAATTTCCGACCGCGTCTTCAAGGTAATGGCGGATGCTCCGCCGACGCGCCGGTGGATGCACGCCTTTACGTATTCTGCCCATCCGACCTGTTGCGCCGTCGCCCTTGCCACTCTCCAGATTCTGGAGCGTGAGGGCCTGCTCGAAGAGGCGGGCCGGAAAGGGAAGAAACTACTGGCCGGCCTGAAGCAGCTGTCTTCGCATGAAAATGTCGGTGACGTCCGCGGCATGGGTCTGATGTGCGGCGTTGAACTGGTCGAGGACAAGGCCACGAAGAAGCCCTTTGCCGCCGATCGCAAGGTCGGTGCGCGCCTGTATCAGGAGTGCTGCAAACGGGGACTGGTCAGCCGCATCAAAGACGACATCTACATGCTGGCGCCCGCGTTTGTCATTTCCGATGCGGATCTCGACCGCTGCGTCAACATCATCGGGGAGTCCATTCCCGTCGTTGTAAAAGCGTAGAAGAGGTTAAAATAGGCCCAGATTTGTCCATAAGGAGCTAGCGTGAGATTACATCGTGGATTCATTGCCCTCGCAATGATGACGTTTGCCGGGATCGCGGCCGCCCAATCGAATACCAGCCGGGTAGCCATAGTGAACGGGCAGACGATTACTGAGGCAGACCTCGAGAAGGCCGCCGCCTCCGAGTTGAAGTCACTCGATATCAAGAAGCTGCAGAACGATTCGGGACTCGCGCAGGACAGGCAGGAGATTTTACAGAAAGCGCTGGACGATCTGGTTTCCGAAAAGCTGATCGACGCAGAGGCTGCCAAGGAGAGCAAAACCAAGGATCAACTTCTTCAGGCGGAAATCGAAAGCAATGTCGACACGCCAACCGCGGAAGACGTCGAGGCGTTCTATGAAGCCAACAAAGAGCGCATTCCGATTCCGAAGGAACAGGCGCTGCCTCAGGTAAAGGAGTACCTGATCGATCGCAGCCGCACTCACTATCGCGACATGCTGATCGCGCGCCTGAAGAAAGACTTCGGCTTCAAGTCGTATCTCGAGCCGCTGCGGACATCAATTGCTACCGACGGTTTCCCCTCGAAAGGGCCGGACAACGCCCCGGTAACGATCGTCGAATTTTCGGATTTTGAATGCCCCTATTGCGGCGGCCTCTATCCCACTCTGAAACAAATCGAGAAAGCCTATCCGCAGAATGTCCGGATCGTTTACCGCCAGTTTCCTTTGACCAATCTTCATCCTCATGCGATGAAGGCGGCCGAAGCTTCACTGTGCGCCAACGAACAGCACAAATTCTGGGAGTTTCACGATTCCATGTTCGGCAACCAACGCGAGTTGAGCGTTGCCGACCTCAAACAGCGCGCCGTCGATATGAAGCTGGACACGAAAGCATTCAATGAATGTATCGATTCCGGACGCGAAGCCGCAGCCATCCAGGCGGATATTCAGGAAGGCGCCAAGGCAGGTGTGACCGGCACGCCGGCGATGTTCATTAATGGACGCCTGCTTTCCGGAAATCAGCCGTACGCGGACATCAAAGACGTCATCGACGACGAGATCCAGCGCAAGCAGGCAGCCAAGTAGGTTTGGTTTTATTCGAAATTGGAGGTTGGAAACTGGAAATCTGCGGTACCGAAAATTTCCAATTTCCAATTTCCAATTTCCAATTTCGAATTTCGAATTTCGAATCTCCAAACCAAGGTAGAAATTTCTCCCCGCTTCCCGGTGGTGTTCTGAGTACGGTTCACTAAACCATTTTAAATCAACCGATGATTTGGGCAACCTTCCCCGAATTACGGCCTCTCGATTGCACCTCAAGGCAGTACCAATCCAAAAGTTCTAAGGAGTTCATTATGGCTATCGACCCAGTGTGTGGCATGGAAGTCGACGACCGCTCCGCCAAAGAACGCGCAATCCATCAGGGGACGACGTACTACTTCTGCAGTGAGGACTGCAAAGACGAGTTTGAAGCCGCGCCGGAAGACTACATTGGCGGCGAAGAGGAGATGACGGGTACCTAGAAAAAATAGTCGCGGGCCAAAGCCCGCGACTATTTTGGGTAATCCAGCTAAGAAGAGGGTTTATGGAAAATGCAGTGTATTGCCTCGCATCAAACGAACCGCAAGCCAATGAAATACTGACCCACCTGCGGAACCTCGGCTTTTCTGCGTCGGAAGTGTCGATCCTTCTGAAGGATAAGAAAACCAAGAATATCTCGGTCAAAGAAGACGCCATTCGCGGTGCGCGAAAAGGCGGAATTGCCGGGGGCGTACTGGGCGCAATCTTCGGATTGACGGCCTTATCGGTTCCGGCAGTTGGAGCATTGCTCGTTGCCGGGCCCTTCCTGGCCGCACTCGGGGGCGCTGCTGTCGGTGGCGTTGTCGGAGGGCTGGCAGGGGGGAGCGGGGCACTGACCCATGTCGGAATTCCGGAGGAACACACGCCGCGGCTGGAGCAGAAGATCCACGCTGGCGCGATCCTGATTGCGGTCCATTCGGATGACCCCGCCAGGCTCGATCGGGCGCTCCGGGTGTTCAAATCGTCCGGCGCCGACGAAATTTATGGGGAACAGGATCTGGCGGCTTAAGAGCCATTCATTGATGAGATAAGACCACCCATTTGTGGCATGTTCCGTTTTGGAGTATCCTTGCCGCAATGGCCCGGTTTCAAACCAAACCGTGGATGGTATGGTTTCTTGCCCTCGTCTGCGTCATCCTCTGGACGCAATTTGCGGCGGTGGCCGAGTTATGTCCGCAGGCGCACGGACCGAATGACTACTGCGCCGTCTGTCATCTGGGCGTACTGCCTTTTTTGCAGACCTCTATTTCAGTCGCGGAAGCCCCCATCTTTCCAGTCGAACGGCTGATCGTTCCGCCGGAGCGGCAGGCGGACTGTACGAAGCACCGCACTCCCGGCGTTTCACGAGCTCCTCCAATCGAATCCTGACAAGGCACTGTTGTCTTCCGGTTCCCTTGTGCGGGAGCCGCCGTCAATCATTTTCATTGGAAGGAGCGAATTGGCTATGCCAGTCCAATCGCTGCATCGTGCGCGTTTATTGGCCTTTACGTTGGCTGTCGCCGCCGTAGGGTTCACCGTTTACACCGGTTTCAGGCATCTGGAAGGCCGGCCGCTGCAGACCCCACCGGAATCCGGAGGCCAGGCGTATACAGCGGAGAAGCCCACGGACCAACCGAGACTGCTGAGCGTTTCGAGTAATCAACTCGCTCACCTGAACATTGTCGACGCGAAAAAAGCGACGTGGTCCGTCAGTGTTCAAACCACCGGAACCGTCGATTGGGACGCCGACCATACCACTCAAGCGATCACTCAGGTCAATGGCCCCATCGCCCGGATCATTGTCGACCTCGGAACGCCCGTAAAAGCGGGCGACCCCCTGCTGTATGTGTCGAGTCCCGATGTGGCGAATGCGATTTCCGCCTATCGAAAGGCGAAAAATCGCGAGGGTCTGACGAAGCGGATCATGGATCGTCAGAAAGAATTGCTGGATCGTGGCGCCGTGGCCGTGAAGGACTATGAAAGCAACGTCGCCGACTACAACGACGCTACAACAGACGTACTGAACAGCCTGCAGGCCTTGAAGATTTTCGGCATCACCGAGCAGGAGATCGACAATGCCCAGCAGCAGGGCAAACCCATCACTCCGGAACTTGCCGTCCGTGCGCCCATCAGTGGAACGATTATTCAAAAGCTGGTTTTGCCGGGACAGTTTATTCAGGCCGGCACCACCGCGTGCTTCATGCTGAGCGATGTCTCCGTCGTGTGGGTTCAGGGACACATCTTCGACCGCGACCTGCCGTCCATTCAGCTTGGCGACGAAGTCGAAGAAAGCAATGCCGCTTTAAATCGCACCTTCCGTGGAAAGATCTCTTATATCGGCGCATTTCTCGACCCCGATACGCGCACAACTCCGGTCCGTATTGCGACGGAGAACCCCCAGGGGTTTCTTAAGAAGGACATGTTCGTCAATGCGGTGGTCCACACCAGCACCCGGAACAACATTGTCGTCGTGCCGATCGCAGCGATTCTGCGCGATGCTCAGAATGAACCGCTGGTCTATGTTCAGGCCGAGCCCGGCAAATTCGCTCAGCGATCGGTTCAGATCGGCGCTTCCCAGAATGGCGAGACCGAAATTCTGAACGGTCTGCGGGAGGGGGAGAAGGTCGTCGCCGACGGCAGTCTTTTCCTTCAATTTGCGAACTCGTATCAGTAGGAACCCTCTGGAATGATTGCGCGCATCGTCTCTGCTGCTCTCTCTCAGCGATTTCTGGTCGTCATCGCTGCCGTTGGACTCGTCATCTGGGGAGGCTTCGCTTTCCAGAAGCTTCCGATCGACGCGTATCCGGACCTTTCGCCGCCGCACGTCGAAATCGTGTCTCAGTGGCCTGGCCATGCGGCCGAAGAAGTCGAACGTCTCGTCACCATTCCGATCGAAGTCGAGATGAACGGCATCCCGAAGCTCGACACGCTTCGTTCGATTTCCCTCTATGGCCTTTCGTCGGTACAGATGAACTTCGAATACGGCGCCGATCCCTATTTTGTCCGGGAACAGGCATTTGAACGGATCTCCGACGCGCAGGTGCCGCAGGGTGTCATGCCGGGCATTGAGGCGCTGTTCAGTCCGAGCGGCCTGATCTATCGCTATGTCCTGCAGAGCCCGGATAAGACGCCGCAGGAATTGAAAATTATCGAGGACTGGGTGCTCGAACGGAAGTTTCGATCGATCCAGGGCGTCGCCGACGATTCAGGGTTCGGCGGAACGACCATGCAGTACCAGGTTCTGCTCGACCCGAACAAATTGTTCGCCTACGGCCTGACCGTCCCCGGAGTCTCCACCCAGCTCTCAAACAATAACGCCAATGCCGGCGGCGGGTTTTATTCGCAGGGCGGGCAGTTTTATTACATTCGCGGGCTTGGCCTCGTGAAGGACACCCAGGATATCGGAAATATCGTTCTCTCAGCCAAGAACGGCATCCCGGTTTATGTGAAGGACACCGCCCAGGTCGCGATCGGGTACGCCCCGAGGCTGGGCCAGTTCGGATACATGAAGCAACCGGAAGCCGTCGAAGGCGTCATCCTGATGCGCGTCGGGGAGCAGGCTCAGGTGATCCTGAAAAAAGTTGAGGAAATGACGAAGAACCTCAACGAGCATGTGCTGCCGCCCGACGTCAAAATCGTTCCGTACTATGACCGCCAGGCTTTGATCGCTGAAACCACGGACACCGTAGAGCGGAATCTGCTGCGCGGCATGATTCTCGTTCTCGTGATTCTGGGTCTCTTTCTCCTCAATGTGAGAACCGCCCTGATTGTCGCGTGCACGATTCCATTCTCTTTGATGTTCGCCTTCATTTGTCTCGACTGGAGGCATATTCCGGCGAACCTGCTTTCCATAGGCGCGATTGATTTCGGAATCATTGTCGACGGCGCCGTCGTTATGGTCGAAAACATTTTCCGTGAACTGGCGGCGCGGACAGACCAGGAGTACCGGATTGTCGATGTCATCCGGGTGGCGGCTCGCGACGTGGAGCGGCCGATCTTCTACGCGGTTTCGGTAATCATCGCCGGGTACATTCCAATTTACGTGCTTTCCGGTCCGTCGGGCCGGCTGTTTCAGCCGATGGCGGATACGATGTCCTTTGCGCTTTTGGGATCGCTGCTTTGTTCGCTGACGCTGTTGCCCGTGCTTTGCTCTTATTTCCTGACCAGACACGTTCACGAGCCCCGGCTTTTCATCTATGAGTGGATCACCAGAACCTACGGTTTTCTGCTCGGCTGGTGTCTGCGATTCCGCTTGCTGACCGTGCTGCTTGTCCTGGCAGTGTTCGGGGCTTCGCTTCTGTTGATCCCCTCGATCGGCTCGGAGTTCATGCCGCACCTGGATGAAGGTGCTTTGTGGGTTCGTGCGACAACGCCGTACACTATATCGTTCGAGGAAGCCTCGAAGCTGTCGCCGCAGATACGCGATATTCTATTGAGCTTTCCGCAAGTCACGACGGTTGCCAATGAACTCGGCCGCCCCGACGATGGAACGGACCCGACCGGTTTTTTCAACAACGAATTCTATGTCGGCCTGAAACCATACCGCGACTCCGCATGGAATGGAGACATCCATGCAAAACCGCAGCTGATCGAACAGATACAGAAGAAACTCGAGGCGTTTCCGGGAATTATTTTCAACTACACACAGCCGGCGGAAGACGCGGTGGACGAAGCGGAGACCGGTTTGAAGAGCGCTCTTGCGGTCAAGATTTTCGGCGCCGATCTGACGACGCTGGAGGACCGGGCACAGCAGGTGAAGAACATCCTGTCGAAAGTTCCCGGCATCACCGAAATCACGGTGGTCCGTGAACTTGGCCAGCCCAGCCTGACCATCACACCGGACCGGGAAAAGATCGCGCGCTACGGCTTGAACGTCAGCGACATCAACACGCTGGTCGAAACGGCGATGGGCGGCCAGGCGGCGACTCAGGTGATTCAGGGCGAGCGTGAGTTCGACCTTGTGGTCCGCTTGCAGGAGAAATTCAGGAGCGACGAGAACGCCATCAAAAACCTGCTGATCCCGACGCCGGATGGCCAGTACCTGCCGCTCAACCAGTTTGCGGACGTGAACATCGAAAACGGCGCTTCCTTCATTTACCGGGAGGCGAATTCGCGCTACATCGGGATCCAGTTCAGCGTCGAAGGCCGCGATCTGGCCGGCGCCGTCGGTGAAGCGAAGAAGAAGGTCGAAGATGCGGTCAAACTACCGATCGGCTACACCTACGATTGGGGCGGGGAATACAAAGACTATCTTGCCTCCCAGGAACAGATGAAAGTCATCCTGCCGCTGACCGTTCTGCTGATCCTGCTGATCCTCTTTGCCCTTTACGGGAATCTCAAGTTCCCAATCATCATTTTTTTCAGCGTCCTGATCACGGAGCCCGTCGGCGGCCTGTTCGCGCTCTGGCTGACGCATACGAACTTCAGTGTGTCGTCGATGCTGGGCTTTGTGGCGTTGATGGGAGTGGCGGTGCAGACCAGCGT
>DASXLG010000120.1 GCA_036496425.1 Terriglobia bacterium
TGGGAAGGGCGGCCGCGGAGCGGCCGACGATATGACCACCCCCTACTGCGTCCGTTTTTCCAGATAATCACAAAACGCGAGCAGGAGGCCGGTGCGTTGTCCGAGCGGAACCAGCGCCCGCCGGGCCTGCTCGGCCACGTCGTGCGCAATGGCGCGGGATTTTTCGAGACCATAGATGCCGGGATACGTCGCCTTGCCTTCATCGCGGTTGCTGCCATCGGTGGCATCGAGAATGTCATCCACCACCTGAAACAGCAAACCGAGCCGCTCAGAGAACACTTTCACGCCAGCCAGCTCGACTTCGGACGCCCCGCCGAGATACGCGCCGATCCATACCGAGCCGCCGATCAAGGCTCCGGTTTTCCAGCGATGGATCGCCTCGAGCTGCTCCACCGTGACGGGTTTGTCCTCCGCTTCGAGGTCGAGCACCTGGCCGCCAACCATTCCTGCGGCGCTCCCGGCGGCGGCGCTCAGCGCCGCGACCACGCGCAGCATCCGGTCGGGAGGAAATCCGTTCGAACGGCCCAGAACTTCAAAGGCCAGCGTCAGCAGACCGTCGCCTGCGAGTATTGCGATCGCTTCGGTGAATTGTTTATGACAGGAAGGTTTGCCGCGGCGGAAGTCGTCGTCATCCATGGCCGGGAGATCGTCGTGGATCAGCGAGTACGCATGAATCATTTCGATCGCGGAGGCCACCGGCAGCACTTTTTTCCAATCGTCCTGATACGCGGAAAAAGCGGCAACACACAGGCAGGGCCGAACGCGCTTTCCGCCATCCATCGTGCTGTATCGCATCGCCTGGTGTATCCGCCCCGGAGCCGAAGCCTCTGCTGGCAACAGCTGGTCGAGAGTGGCATCGATCGCGGGCCGCACGCGCTCGAAAAACGTGTTCAGATCGCTATTCATTTTCAGCTTCGAATGGAACCGCCTGAGGCTGTCCGGAATTGTTCTTCAGCAGGATTTCCACGCGACGTTCGGCCTGTTCGAGCTTGCCATGGCAGAAGCGTGACAGCTTGATGCCTTCTTCGAACAGCTCCAGCGCGCCATCCAGCGGCAACTCGCCGTTTTCGAGCTTTTTCACAATTTCTTCCAGCCGCTTCAGAGCTGTCTCGAAGTCTGGAGCCTCAGACATGACAGGGATTGTAGATGACCTGGACTATAATGAAAAGCGGTCGGCACGAAGTTATGAAAGTTCTTCCCGTTCTCCTCGTTTCTTTGCTTCTCGCCAGTTGTGCGCCCAAACCCGAACCGGTCGTGGATCAGGCCACGGTGACGGCGCGGAATGCGTCGATGCGGATGCGCAACAGTTCGACGTCGCGCACCCTCCGGGTGCTCGATACCGGCGACAAAGTCGAGGTTCTGGAACGCCAGGAGAACTGGTACCGGGTGCGCTACGGTCCCGATGTCCAGGGCTGGATGGAAGAAAGTACGATCGTCACCAACGAGATGAAGGGCCGCATCCAGAAGCTCGCCACGGACTCCGAAAACCTCGAGCCTCAGAATACGGCGGCGCTGAAACAGGATGCGAATATGCGACTCGAGCCGGGCAGATCCACCGCGATCATCCGAAGACTCGAGAGCGGAACGAAAGTCGAAGTCCTCGACCGCGTGACCAAGCCCCGGCCCGGCTCGGAAACCGCGCACGATATCTGGCTGAAGGTCCGGACCGCTCCGACCGAAGTCGGATGGATTCTGTGGAGTGCCGTCGATTTCGATATCCCGGCCGACATCGCTCCGTACAGCGAAGATTACATTTACACCGCCGTCAAAAAGATCAACAGCGTCGAGGATTCCATTGCAGGCGAAATCCACTGGTACATCGTCGGCGAGAGGAAACCGAGTTCCGATCCGAATCTCGACTTCGCGGGCATCCGCGTCTTCACATGGAATATGAAGAAGCACCGGTACGAAACCGCTTTTCGCACCAGAGGCATGCGCGGCGTGTATCCGCTTCAGGTCGGACAGCAAGGCGCCAATCCTACCTTTCGGATTTACGAACTCGGTGAGGATGGAACGACGAAAACTCCGAGAAACTTCGTCATGTACGGAGTGATTGTGCGGGAAAAGAAAGAATCATGATCCGATAGTCCCCGTCCGCCTACGCTTCTGGTTTAGCTCGAAATACGTAATCCATACATATAATCCCGGCCAGTGCCACTCCGGTGCCCGCGACGAGGACCGGAAGGTCCACGTGCTGAAGTCCTTCCATGAGCCCGCAGAACAAAATTAGCTTAATGGCCAGCGCTCTCATACACTGGTTATCGGCACGTTGCGTGCACGAAATTAACTCTTTTATGAGAGCACTCGTTAAAGATACCCCCCACAACGATTCCACATGGGCACAAGGTGTCCGGCTCGAAAACCGCGAAATTCCCGCAAACCTTGCTCCCGATGAAGTTCTCTTGAAAGTGCTGGCTGCAGGGATCTGCGGCACCGACGTGGGCATCTATAACAGCAAGAAATCGATTCGCGACGAGATGCAGAAAGCGCGGGCGGCCTCGGTCGTGATCGGCCACGAGTTTGCCGGCCGGATCGAGAAGGCGGGGCCGGAAGCCCTCACCCGGCTGGCGGAAATCATCAATACCCATCGTGTCCATGACGAGGACGCCGACCGATTCGTGCACGGCCGCCTGCCGCGGCAGGTTGCCGGGGATCCGGCTTTCCCCGAGTTCCTGAAGACCCATTACACCGTCTCGGCCGAAATGCACATTACCTGCGGCTGGTGTTATCAATGCCGTATCGGCGAACGCCATGTTTGCCGCAATACGATTATTAAAGGAGTCCATGAAGACGGAGCCTTCGCCGAATTCGTCAAGGTTCCGGTTTCGAATCTGATTCTTTTCAAGGCCGGCGAACTTCCCGTTTCGATCATCGCGTTCATGGATGCGCTCGGAAACGCCGTGCACACCGTCGAGAGTGCGAACCTCGTCGGCCAGCCGGTGCTCGTTCTCGGCTGCGGCGTGCAGGGACTGATGGCAACCGCCATCGCTCATCGCAGCGGCACCTCCCGGGTTTACGTTACCGATGTTTCGAACGAGGCTCGCGGCATCACGCATCAGATGCTTGAAAACAAGCGCTTCGAACTCGCCCGCAAATTCGGCGCTAATGATTGCTTCGACCTGGCGCTGCCGGCCGAGCGCGAGAGAATGCGGCGGACGATCCTCAGTGAGACGGACGGCTCCGGCGTCGGTGTCGCCTTTGAAATGTCGGGCAGTTATAACGCTTATCGCGATGCCTTCGATCTGCTTCGCATGGGCGGAACCCTCGTGTGCCTGGGAATTCCCGATGGCGAGATGAAGGTGGATTTCGCGCACGACGTCATCTTCAAAGGCCTGACAATTCACGGCGTCATCGGCAGGCGCCTGTTCGAAACGTGGGAAACCATGCGCAGCATGTTGAAATCGGGCCTCGCCCAGGTGTTCCTCGACAGCGGCTTCATCACCGCCGAGTTTCCGCTCGAGAAATTCGACGACGCCATGGCCCTCATCGGCCGTGGAGAAGCGTTCAAAGTGATCTTAAAGCCATGAACTTTCACCAGACCATTCGCGCCGAGCTGGAACGGCTCGAACAGACCAGGACCCTCAAAACAGAAACCATCATCGAATCCGAACAAGGCGCGGTGGTGCGCGTCGCCGGCAAAGAAGTCGTCATGCTGGCGTCGAACAACTATCTCGGACTGGCGTCGCATCCGAAAATCAAAGAGGCCGCCATACGCGGCATCAAACAATTCGGCTACGGCGTGTCGTCCGTTCGGTTTCTGTGCGGAACACTGACGGTTCACCGGGAGCTCGAAGAGAAGATTGCGGCTTTCCTCGGAACCGAAGACACGATTCTCTTTTCGTCCTGCTTTGCCGCGAACGAAGGCTTTTTTGCCGCAATCACGAACGAAAAACTCGGAAGCGAGCAGTATCGCGATGTCATCTACAGCGATCGCCTCAATCACGCCAGCATCATCGACGGAACGCGCTTATGCCGCAGCGAAGTGGCCGAGCGCAAAATCTACGAGCACGCGGATACCGGCGACCTCCGCAGGAAGCTGGAGGCGGATCGCCGCGCCGCTTACCGCTTCGGGTTCATCGCGACCGATGGTGTTTTCAGCATGGAAGGAGATCTGGCGCCGCTTCCCCCTCTGATCGAGACGGCGAAGGAATATGACCGGATACTCTTCGTCGACGATTCTCACGCGGTTGGAGTGATCGGAGCCACAGGCCGCGGAACCCCGGAACAGCTGGGCGTGCACGGCAAAGTCGATGTTCTCAGCGGTACCCTCGGCAAGGCCATGGGCGGCGCTGCCGGTGGCTATGTGAGCGGCAGAAAAGACCTGATTGCGTTCCTGCGCCAGAAATCCAGGCCGTACACCTTTTCGAATTCCCTGCCGCCGGCGATTGCCGTGGCGGCCATTGAGGCATTTACCCTCTTGGAACAGGATCGCGGTCTGGTGGAGCAGCTGCGCTCCAATACGAGTTATTTCAGAAAGCGTATCCAGGAATTGGGATTTACGATTCTAAAGGGTGAACATCCGATCGTGCCGATTATGCTCGGCGAAGCCTCCACTGCCATGGATATGAGCAATGCCCTGCTCGCCGAAGGTGTTTATATCAAAGGACTTTGGTATCCTGTCGTGCCGAAAGGGGAAGCCCGCCTGCGCGCCCAGATCTCTGCGGCCCTGGACGAAAAGACGCTGGAACGTGCCTTATCCGCCTTCGAACGCGTTGGAAAGCGCCTGAGCGTTATCTAAATCGCCTTCAGGCTCGCAATGTAGTCGTGGGCTTTAGCCCGCATCCGCGAAGACGGTTGATTTTTAAAGACTTACGGCTTTAAGCAAAAAAATCCCCGCGGGTTTAACCCCGCGGGGGAAGGTGGGATGGTGGAGGAAATCTACATACATTACTATAGACACCCTTTACGCCATAAAAGTTACACCTTTTTGAAAATATTTTTCAAGAAATTGTAGCGGCGGGTTTTTTTTCGGGATTTCCCGCCGCTACGAGTAAGGAATTGGGCTTATTTGAACTTGAAGGTTTTGTCGGGCATGGCTTCACGATGAACATCGTGGCAAGCCTTACAACTTCCCTGGAGCATTTTGGCCGGGGCTTTTGCGGCATCCAGGTTACCGCCTTTTGCCGCCTTCATAACTTCGCCAGCCGCCTCAACGTTCTTTTTCGCCGCATCGACGGCATCCTGAGCCTTCATCGCCTTGAAGAAGCCCTCAGCCTGCGTGAAATCCTGCTCTAGCTTTTGAGCATCCGCGGCGACGTCTGCAGCCGAGCCAGCCATCATATCCATACCCATCTTACGCTGGGTCGCGGCGACATCCTTCATGACCGGGGACAAATCTGTCGGTGCCTGTGCCGCGAGCGTAAATGCCACGGCGGCAAGCATGCAGACTCCGATCAGTACTGAAGCTTTGCGCATCCTTTATCCTCCTTAAAGAATCGGACAGTTTTTACAAAACACCGGGCCGATAGTAATGGAAACCCAGCGAGCAGTCAACAACTTAGGGCTGCCAACAACTTAGGGCTGCGCTACCGCGCGTACGTTCCGCACCTTATGCTTGCCTTAGGTCCTTGAAAATCCTGGTCAAAGCGGGAACGACCTTGAATAAATCGTCGACGATGCCGTAATGCGCCACTTTGAAGATCGGCGCCTCCACGTCTTTATTGATAGCGACAATGCAGCGTGAGGTTTGCATGCCCACCAGATGCTGAATCGCGCCGGAAATCCCAATGGCGATATAGAGTTTCGGAGAAACCGTCTGCCCCGAGCTGCCGATCTGATATTCGCGTGGCAGCCATTCCGCATCCACGACGGGGCGGGAGGCGCCGACGGATCCGCCGATGGCTTCCGCCAGCTCAAATATCAGGGAGAAGTTCTCCTTCTCCTTCAAGCCGCGGCCGCCCGAGACGATGATCGGCGCGGAGCTCAGATCGGCCTTCCCTTTCGGCGCCTCGACGCGCTCGATAAGTTTCCGCCTTCCCGGCGCAGTCAATGAAACGGAGAAAGGGACGATCTCCGCACTGCCGCCCGCCTCGACCTCGTCACCCGGGAATGCCCCCGGCGAAGCGGTGGCGAAATAAGGCGGCTCACCTCGAACCGCCGTCTTCATGTTCATCTTTGCGTTGAAAATCTGGCGCGTAAGGATCAGGCGGTCGCCCTGTTTTTCGTATTCCACGCAGCCCGCGATCAAGGGCCGCCGCAGCGCCACCGACAGGCGTGGAGCAAAATCCATGCCTTGGGTGGTGTGGCCGATCAATACCAGAAATGGCGGCTCTTTTTCGCAGAGTGATTTCAACGCTTCGACGTATGCATCCGGGTTGTACTCCGCCAATTGAGGATCGTCGATGGTAACGACGCGATCGATCTTTTTGCTTTTCAGCTCCTCTGCGAGCGAGGTGGTGTTTTCGCCCAGAACAACCGCCGAAACGGGCTGACCGAAGTCGCGGCCGGCACGCTGTGCAAAGACCAGCAGTTCAGAAGTGATCGATTTGAGTTTGTTGTCTTTGTGCTCGGCAATAACGAAAATCATTACAGTACCTTGGCTTCCTTCTTCAGTTTTTCAACGAGAGCCGCCGCAGCATCCTCGGGCGATCCGCCGATGATTTCCACTTTGCTTTTCCGCTCGGGAACAAATATCTCCTTCACTTCATACATGGCGCCGGCTTTGCCCGCCGCTTCATCACTCAGGCCGAGATCGGCCGCCGACCAGACTTTCATTTCTTTTTTCTTTGCCGCCATGATGCCTTTCAGCGAGGCATAGCGCGGCTGGTTGATTCCGAACTGAATGGTCAGCACCGCCGGCATCGGCAATTCGATGGTTTCGTTGATGCCTCCCTCGAGTTCGCGCCGCACGCGCAGCGACTTGCTTTCGGGATTGGCCTCGACGCCGACCACGACAGTGGCGTGAGCACTGCCGAGAAACTCGGCGATCATGGTTCCGGTCATTCCAGTGCCGAGATCGTCCGATTGCACGCCCGCCAGAACGAGATCGGCGCCGCCGTCCTTCGCGATCGCGGTCGCGAGCGCATCGGCCGCCGCGAATTCATCGGCGCCCTTGAATTTCGGATCCCGAAGATGGATTGCGCGATCGGCCCCCATCGCCAGGCCGGAACGCAGGACGCGCGCGGATTCCTCTCCGCCCATGGAAATCACGACGACTTCGCCGCCATGCTTCTCTTTCAACCGAAGCGCTTCTTCGATCGCATAGTTGTCGGCCTCGCTCGCGACAAACGTGAGGTCCTGGTCTTTGATCCAGGTTTTGGTTTCGTTAATGGCCAGTCTCGATGCAGGGTCCGGAACAGGTTTGATACAGCTGACGATTTTCACTTATAGAATCCTTGCCAAAAGTGTGCCGGTTTTCAATTTCTAATTTCTAATCTCGAATTTCCAATCTCCAATAGAACCAAAGATTCTATAGCATCCTGTAGGCGTGCACCATCCACGGAGCGAACCCAGCACGATGCCATGCGCGAGCGGAAGCGTCATTCCAGGCGTCGTATATCGTTTCAACAGCGATGACATTGTCTTTTCTCATGGCCTCGATCGCGCGCTCAATCAGTTGGCTGCCGATCCCCTGACGGCGAAACTGGTCCTCGACATATACTGCATCAATGATACCAATCCGCCGGGATTCGATCACCGGCGGAACGGATTCCCAGTCATCCACGCGCGCCGTAAGAAACCCCACAATGGCGCCTTCCGACTCCGCGATGAAACCGAACGCCGAAGGCTGGCGGAAACGGGAGGTGAGCCACTTCGCCATTGCCTCGTCGGCATCCTGGGTCATACGCATATCCGAACGCGCGACATTGCGGCAGTAGTTGAGCCAGGCTTTATGAATTTGTGACAAATCGTCCCGGTTCCATTTTCGGATGCTTATTTCCATTGCCAATTTCCCGATAAGTTGAGATAACTCTCGTTTGCCCAAAACTAAAAATAGATTAACGGAAAGACGGGCGGCATCGGATATAAGTTAGGAGCGGGATTTTGTTAAGCATGGTGAATGAGACAAAGAATGCCAAGACCATTTACACGACGCATGAGGTCAGCCGCCTCCTTCATGTAAATCCAAGGTCTGTGATCAACTGGATCGAGCAGAGCCTGCTGCCATCGTACCGCACTCCGGGCGGCCACCGGAGAATCCGCAGAGATGACCTGGTGGCGTTTCTGAGGAAACATCAGATTCCGACCCCGGAATCGCTGGTCGAAGGAAATTTCAGCGTCCTGATCGTCGACGATGAAGATGAAATCGTCGACATCATCAAAGTTTACCTGCAGAAGCAGGGCGGCTACGAGATCCTCACGGCCTCGGATGGTATCAGCGCATTACTCGAGGTCGGCCGCTCGAAACCCGACATTCTCATTCTCGACATCATGATCCCCGGAGTCGACGGCATCGAAGTCTGCCGCCGCATCAAAAGTGACGCCAGCAACCGGACCGTCATCATCGCCGTAAGCGGAAGCACCGAGCATGAAAAACGCATCCTCCAGGCCGGCGCCGATGTTTTCATGGGGAAACCAATCGACCTCGAAAAGCTCCACAACGAAGCCAAGCGCCTCCTCCGCGTCTTGTAAGCCCCTTTTTGGGTGTGACATACTAGTAAAGTTTGACGCGCGCCCGTAGCTCAGCTGGATAGAGTATCGGACTACGAATCCGAGGGTCAGAGGTTCGAATCCTCTCGGGCGTATAAGGAACAATAAGACCATTGCATCAATGCATCATTTCGACGTTGCTTCATTTCTTCAATGAAGCAATGTCGAAATGATGCATTGATGCAATTATCTTGTGGCCCCTTTCCCTTTTGAGGCTATGCCGCGATGCGGCTTAGAAACTCTTCGAGCTTTTTGAAATCGATAGGCTTCGTGAGGTAGCCCTCGATTCCCTCCTGGGCTGCGAGAACCGCGACGCGGGTGTCTTCGATCACCGACATGACGATGATTTTCTGTTTGGGTTTTTGTTCCCGGATCCGGCTGATGAGGTGAATGCCGCTTGAGGCGGGCATGATCAGATCGAGGAAAACAACGCTGAAATCGTGGGCACCAACAAGTTCGAGAACTTTCTGAGGGTCGGTGGCCGTGAGGACCTGGTGTCCTGCGCGGTGCAGCCATTTCGAAACGATGGTGAGGATTTCCGGCTCATCGTCAACTACTAAGATTTTCATGATTGTCCATGGGTGCCGTTCCGGGTCCGTCCAACACCTCTCGAACCTTCGCTGCCAGGCCTTCCGGTGTCAATGGCTTCTGTATGAACTCGAAAGGCTCCTTGTTTCGAATGTAAGTCTCGAATTTGTCCTGCGCGTATCCGGACATATATAAAACCCGCAGGCTGGGCCGCAGCGAGTGGACTTGAACGGCCAGTTCGGGACCGCTCATTTCCGGCATCACCACGTCGGTCAGCATCAAATCAATGTGGCGCTCGGTCTGGGAACAGAGGGAAAGCGCCTGGCGCTGATCCTGGGCCGCTATAACGTTGTATCCATGGGTCTGCAGCATTTCGCAGACCATAAAGCGGACGTCTTCATTATCCTCAACAAGTAAGATCGTTTCCGTTGACAGTGTCACAGGCCGGACCTTGTGTTCCACAGGCACACGTTCGGTCAGCGACACCACCCGGGGCAAAAGGACTGTGAACGTTGTGCCCTGTCCGGCCACGCTTTCGGCGGCGATGCTGCCTCCCGACTGATGCACGATGCCATACACCGTCGACAAACCGAGGCCGGTGCCGCGCTCTTTGGTGGAGAAGAACGGCTCGAACATTTTTGCAATAACGTCCGGGCTCATCCCGATTCCGGTGTCGGAAACCTCTATCCGGATGTAGCGGCCGGCGCCGACTTCATCGTCTCCGTTCTTGGTGCTCTCGCTGAGATCGAGGTTACCGGCACTGACACCGAATTCTCCGCCTGAGGGCATGGCATCGCGCGCGTTCAGCGCGAGGTTGACAAGCACCTGCTCGAGCTGCGCCGGATCGAAGCGGATGAATCCGAGATGCGGCTCGCAGGAAATCTTCAACCGGATATCCTCGCCAATGAGGCGCCTCAACATCTCTCCGATTTCCGCGAGCGCGGCAGTCACGTCCAGCGTTTTCGGACGAAATACCTGGCCTTTGCTGAAGCCGAGAAGATGCCGGACGAGCGAGGCGGCGCGTTGGGAGGCCTTCTGGATACCCGTGACTTCATCCAGCAGTTCGTCGTCTTTCTTCAGGCCGCTCTGGAGCAGCGCCGCATAACCCGTGATGATCGTCAGGACGTTGCCGAACTCATGGGCGATACCGCCGGCCAGACGGCCCACCGCTTCCATCTTTTGCGCGTTCCACAGCTGGTCTTCCAGGCGGCGCCGTTCCGAGATATCGCGGGCTGTACCCTGGACGGCCACGGGCCTGTCGTTTTCATAGACCAGCCGCGTTCCGACTTCGAGCCACACCGTGCCGCCGTTTTTATGATTGACCTGAATCGAATATGTGGTCAGCGACTGCTCGCCCGAAATCTTCTTCTGCATCATCTGGTTCGAAAGTTCGAGCTGGCCCGGCGCAAGGATCTGAGAGGCGTTGAGCTTCAGGAATTCTTCTCTCGGGTAGCCGGTGATGCGTTCCCCTGCCCGGTTCACCGTGAGAAAGCGCCCGTCGAGGCTCATCGTGTAAATAATGTCGCCGGCATTCTCGAAAATCTCGCGATACTGCTCGACTGCCTTCTCGACAGCTTTGCACATCTCATTCATCGCGCGCGCGAGCGACGCCACCTCGCCGGCTGCGACGATCGGCACGCGTTTCGAATAGTCGCCTGCACTGATGCGGCGCGCAGCGTCCTCGACCAGATTGATCGGCCGCGATATGAAGCGATTCGTGAACCACAGACTGAAGACGAAAAGGGCAAGGGTCATGCCGGCAATCGAAGCCAGAATCACCAGCATCTGTTGCCGATAGGTTGTTAAACGGCCTGCAACGCTGACCAGGACCAGCCGCGAGGCAATTTCCATCTCCGCAAGTTCGGGCTTGATGCTATCGTATGCCGCGCGCGCATCCGGGTCGTTGGCGGGCCTTTCGGCGATCAGTTGAAGGGGTTCCTTGACATCGAGCCAGATGTTGCGCAGCCCGCTGATCCGCTGCTGGAGATCCGGCGGCGGAACAGGAAGTCCAGCCGCAAGCGCCACGATCACGGCATCGCTCTGCGTATCCGCCGCGCTGCCGATGACTTGCGTAAGGAGAGTATCCGGACGCCGCGGATCCTGTCCGCCATTCTGCATGGCGGTGATCAGACTATCGAAGTTTTGCAGTAACCTGCGCTGCTCCGGACGTGCGTCTTCCTCGCCTTCCCG
>DASXLG010000121.1 GCA_036496425.1 Terriglobia bacterium
CGAGGCGGCGAGGGATCGGCAGGATGTCTCTGCCATTGCGCAGCTCCAAGCTAAAGCCGACGCCGATCAAGCCCAGATCGAGAACGCGAACCTGCAGTTGGCTTACACGGATATTCGGTCACCGATTTCAGGTGTTGCCGGCCTGCGGCTGATTGATCTCGGCAACATCGTCCGTGCCGCCGATACGAAAGGGATTGTCATTATTACGCAAGTGGAGCCGATCGCCGTGTTGTTCAACATACCGGAAGACAGTTTGCAGCCGGTGCTCGCTCTTCTCAGAAGTGGCGCTGCGGTACCGGTCGAGGCCTGGGGCCGTGACGATAGCGCAAGGCTCGCAACGGGCCGGCTCGTAGCGGCCGATAACCAGATTGACGAGACAACCGGGACCGTGAAGCTGAAGGCGCTCTTCGACAACAAAGACGATGCCCTGTTCCCGAATCAGTTCGTCAATGTGCGCTTGATGGCGAATGTTCGCTGATTCCGGAATCCAGCAGGTGAAACAGCGACGGATGGTTCTTCAGGAAGCCGGAGATCGGCTCCAGCACAGTGGACTCGGGCGGAACAAAACGGATGAACATGCTCGTGGAAAGAATGGGCAGAGCCGCAACGTTTAAGCGAAACAGGTCGGCCTGGCTGGGGTTCAGATACTGCTCGACATTCGAAACATAGAATACGGTGACGATGATGTCTTTCATCTTTAAGAATTGCGCGACTGCGTGCAGCGCTTTCTTCCCTGCAAAATTCCCCACCAGCGGCACGATCCGATTGTTCATCTGCAATTTGCGAATCCGCTCGAAGTTTGCAGAAGTCGCGAGATAGCTCCAGTTCTGCCCTTTCCCGTCTGTCGCCGTCATCAGTTCGGCATAGCTTGGCGCCGTGAGATTCGAGGGCGCATTCACAAAGCCATAATCGATCTGCGGGCCGGCGGCACAGAATGTCTCCAGCACGTGTTGCATCCCGGCCAGGTCGGCTGTTTTGAGCGGGAAGGCATGTTCATTCATCAGCCGGTCCTCGATAACCTGCATCGTCCGGGACAGCATCTGGCGATCACAATCTTCTGAAGAGAAGGACTTGAACAACTGATCGAGCGGGAGATCGTCGTTCAGCGTCCCGGGCCGGCGTGAGAATAACCTGGAGATGAAATCCACTCTGTTGCGCGAGGTCTCAAACAATGCCTTATACATGAGCTGTTCGAGCATGTTCTGGCGCCGGATATCGACAATGAAGGCGACTTTCGGCTCGAGTGCCGCAATGTAGGTGAAGTTCTGTTCGGGGCCGACGCCGATGTAGGCGCCGGGCTGTTGCAGGGCATCGCGGGTTTGCTTCAGCGTGGGAATGACGGTCTGGTAGGAGGTTTCGTTCGAAAGCAGGTTCTCGTAGCGGAAGGTGCCGCCCTCCTCGGAGAATCCGGCAATCATGCGCCAGAACATGTCGTCGGGGATGGAAGGGGCGGTATTCTCCGCCCGAACGGTCAGGAGAGATAGCAGTATTAGCGAAATAGCGATGACAGCGACGCGCCGGTTCACATTTTCCTTTGACACTGTCCGGGGTGAAATGGTTCCTGAATTTCGCAAATCTTAAGTCGGCTGTACCACCATTCCCCGCCTTTCCAAGGCGGGGTGGCTGCGCGCATCAAAGATCCCAGATTCGCGCGCAGACGGGGCGGTTCGTAAATTCCATCAACAAAATAAGGAGCGCTTCGCGGTTCGTTGCTAACCACTATTACTGCTTCGCCCTGTCGGGCTCGCGCTTCGCGCCCGCCCTCGCGTTCTAACGATTTGATCGTTCGGGCGCCCCTCCTTGAAAACGGAGGGGAATGGTGCCGTCTCCTTCTTTCAGATCACACCGTTTTCGCCAGAACCCGCACCAGGGCCTGATTGAATTTCAGCGGATCCTGGAGCTCCGAGCCCTCCGCCAATACCGCATATCCGTACAGAACCTCAGCGAGATCATCCAGCGCGGCATCGTCCACGTGGTTCCGCATTTTGGCGATGAGTTCGTGGTTCGGGTTCAATTCGAGAATGCGCTTCTGCTTCGCCGCCTCGCCTTTCATCTGACTGAGAATCTTCTCGAGATTCGGGCTGACGTCGTGCTCTGAGACCACCAGGCACGCCGGCGACGACGTCAACCGCGCCGACAGGCGAACTTCCTTCACCCGATCGTCGAGCTTCTTCTGCAGGGCCTCTGTGAGCTTTTCGAATTCCGGTTTCTTTTCCTCAACGCTTTTCTCGTCGCCCAGATCCGCCGTCCCTTTCGCGATCGACTTCATCGGCTTGCCGTCGAATTCCGTCTGCCATTGCACGAACATTTCGTCGACCGGGTCCACCATATAAAGGACCTCGAAACCCTTCTCCCGGAACGCTTCAAGATGAGGCGAATGCTCGACGGCGCGGCGCGACGGGCCGGTCAGGTAGTAGATCGCGGTTTGATCGGATTTCATCCGGCCGGCATAGTCCTTCAGGCTGGTGAGCTTCTCCGGATCGTTCGACGACTCAAATAAAAACAGAGGCACCAGCTTATCTTTGTTATCAAAGTCGAATCCCGCGCCTTCCTTCAGCACCCGGCCGAACTGCTTCCAAAGCGTGACGTATTTCTCGGCCTCCTTGCGCTGCATTTCTTCGAGCGAATCGAGAACTTTCTTCGTCAGCCATTTCCGGATCTGGGCAATGTGGCGGTCTTCCTGAAGCCGCTGACGCGAGACGTTGAGCGGGAGATCGGCGGAATCGACCACGCCGCGAATGAAACGCAGGTATGGAGGCAATAACTCCTCGCAGCGTTCCATGATCAGCACGCGGCGGACAAACAGATGCAGGCCGAACTTGCCGGTCGCATAGAACAGGTCGAAAGGCGCTTCGGAAGGAACGAACAGCAACGCCTGATATTCGGAACGGCCTTCGGCGCGGAACGACCACGTCTCCATGGGCTCGTTCCAGTCGTGCGAGATGTGTTTATAGAATTCCTTGTATTCCTCGTCCGTGACCTCCGAACGCGGCCGCGTCCAGATGGGTTTCATGGAATTCAGGGTCTTGTCGGCCTCTTTCCCTTCCTTATCTTTGAAAATTACCGGATAAGCGACGAAGTCCGAATAGCGTTTAACGATCTGTTCAATCGTCCATTTATTCGTGAAATCCTCGATTTCCGCGTCTTCTTCAAACTTCTTGAGGTGAAGGGTGATCGAGGTGCCGCGGCTGAACTTGCTGCTGTCGGTGATCGTGAATGTTCCGTCACCGGCCGATTCCCACTGGATGGCTCGATCCTCGCCGGCTCTTCGTGTGACGAGGGTTACGCGATCGGCAACCATGAATGCGGAATAGAAACCGACGCCGAACTGTCCGATCAATGTCGTTAAGGTCTCGGACGATTCATGCTTTTCCCGCAGCGCCTGCATCATCTCGCGGGTGCCGGATTTCGCGATTGTACCGATATTCGCGACGACTTCCTCGCGGCTCATTCCGATGCCGTTGTCGCTGATGGTCAGCGTCCGTTCTTTAGGGTCGCTCTCGAGCCAGATCTCCAGTTTTTCGTCGGCTCCGATCAGGTCGGGCCGGCTCAACGCCTCAAAACGGATGCGGTCCAGGGCGTCGGAAGCGTTCGATATGAGTTCTCTGAGGAAGATGTCTTTGTTCGTATAAAGGGAGTGAATCATCAGGTCCAGCACCTGACGGGCTTCAGCCTGAAACTGGAAGGTTTCCACGTTTGTTGTCATGGAGATGAGTGTAGCGGGGCAGGCGGGGTGGGTTCAAGGCTGGGCGGCCCTACGGGGGAAGTAAGGCCGCCGCGATTTCTTTAGTCCATCAACCAAGTTGATGGAAAAGCGTCAAGATAGTTTCGCTTTTTTTGCAGCCTGCCAACGCTCGAAGTCGGCGCCGAGGATGAAAAACTTTCGCCCGATCTGGACGATCCGAATGCGTTCTTCCTCAATGATTCTGCGGAAATGCCGC
>DASXLG010000122.1 GCA_036496425.1 Terriglobia bacterium
GTAGGGGCGCGCGAGGGGAAGGGAACGCAATGCGATGAACGACTTTTTGCCTCCAGACGGCCTGATCGCTGCGGTTCCGCCCTTGACGTCATTGAATAAGAAGGGCAAACCGAAGCAAAGGCGTCCTCACGTTGAAACCCAACTCGGCAGGCTCCGGGCGCTGCCGGCGGCCGAACTGCTGCCATGCGTTCCGGAAATGTTGCCGGAATGCGTGGTGCACTTCATCCAGAATCCCAAGGAAAACGGTGAAGTACTCACCGGGGCACTGCACCGGGAAGCCCATAAACGGGCCCGGCGGATCGCGTTCCGGAGAGTGTGGCGTCATCCGGATAACAAGCGGGAGCAGATCCTGACGGAAATCGACACCCGGCTCCTGAACCTGTTGCTCGGCAAAAGCAGCGATACCAACCTCGATTTCTACGAGATCGCTTTCGAGGCGGGCATTTCTGCCATGACGAAGAATGCGCTGCGCAGCCATAAACGCTCGCCGATGGGCGCCAAGCGCGTCTCGAATGAGACCCAGGAGGTCGATGCGGACGGCGAGCCGTTCGCAGACATCCTCGCGGCCCTGCCGGATTCCGGCGCCAGTCCCGAAGAGATCGCGATCCGGCGCCGGATGATCGAGTCCGCGTCCCGCTTCGTGAAAACCCGGCGGGAGTGGAAGGCGCTGGACCTTTATTACATGCAGGATCTGCCGATGCGGTCCGTCGTGCAGAAGATGAAAAGGACGGAGCACGACGTTTGGGATCTGCTGAAGTCCGGTATCCAGGCCATTCGCCGGGCGTTCGGCGTGGACCCCAGGGAAGGAGGAGCCCAATGAACCCGACACCCTCTTTTGAATATGTTTCGCATCTATTGTTGATCGAGGAGCCGGAGCCGACGCCGGAGGCATTGGCGCGCTGGCAGGAAATGTATCCGGATCACCGGGAGGCGCTGGCCGAGTTCTTCGAGGTGTGGGCCGAGGACCTGGCGTCGCCGGTGGAGGAGCTTCCTCCGATCGATGAGGCGGCCGAAGAGGCGGCGATCCAGAAATCGGTCGACTATGCCCTGGATGTGTTGCGCAAACAGGGCCGGCTGATCCCGAAGGACTATGTGGCGGCGATCCAGCCTTTCGACCAGGTGATCCTCGAAGCCGTCATCGAGCTGCGCGGCGCGGGCTATCACGGCAACATTGCGCGCCGGGCCGGCGAAAGGACCGGAAAGCACGTTCTGATGGGCGCCGCGTACGCGTCGCTGCTCCGGCTCGAGAAACTGAAGCTGCTCGTGTGGCGAGGCGCCGACCCGGTCAGCGAACCCCAGAACACAGGCAGACAATATTACATGGCCACGATGGCGGGAGAACGCTCGCTCGCACACGCGAAGGCGGCGGCTCAGCGCGAGGCCGGATACTTGGGAGAACCTGCATGAAAGCGGAAAAATCGTTCGAGATCCTTGTCCGGAATGCACTGCCGCACGCTTCGCGCGAGAGCTTTATGCGCGACCTGATGGAGAACACGGCGGCGACGCGGCTGCAAAAAACCAGGGAGTTCCTGAGGTACCTCGTGGTGGCGTATCGGGATCAGACCATCCAGGCATTCAACCGGTACTCGTTTATCGGCGTGTTTCTCCTGGTCGTGTTCTGCTTCGGCTTCTCGGCCATGCCGCTGGGCTACGCCGCCATGCTGATCGCGGTGCTCGGCGGCCTCTGTCTGCGCGACGGATATATGCATAACTGGAAGCTCAAGGACGGTGTGTCGAGCAACGCTCAATACCGCAATCAGTCCATCGGCGATGCGGGGGTCGCGGGCCTGTTCGCATTTGTGTCCGGAGCCGTGCTGCGCGGAGTTTCGCCATCCTCCGCCTTTGCCTTCCCCCTTCTGTGGCACGGCGCCGTCATCCTGATGGGAACGGTTTTCACGCTGAAGTTGATGCTCCGGGTGAAGCCGGAGCCGGATGCGCCCCTCATTAATAAGGATGACGATCCCAAAGCCATCTACAGCCGCGTGCGATGGCTCAGCTTTCTGTGGTTCATCACGTTCGATGGCATCGTGGCCTGCGGGGTTACGGACATCCCGCACTACTGGCCGGATAAACTGCGCGGCTTCGCACCGCTCTTCTTCTTCCTGACCTGGTGGACATTTCGGTATGAGCCGCTCGAACGCTTCCGGAAGCACCTCGTCGCGCGCGTGATGGCGGTCCTGGCGAAGCGCCTCGGAAGGAAGAAGTTTTATTGGGGGCAGGGTGCGACCGAGGTCATGATGTATGTGCTGATCGCCTTATCGGTCGCGGATTCCATTCTGCCGTGGATGACCTGCCGCGCGACCGCCGCCGCCAGCGCGGTGCAGGCCGCCGGGGCGCTGCTGTCGGGAAGCATCTCGTTAATCACGTGGAAGTATGTGAAGGAAGCGAATCGGGTGGCGGCGGAAGCGCTGAGGCAGGGGATAGAAAAGGAGCGCGCTGCGCGGGACTTTGAACGGACCATTCCCCGCCTTTCAAAGGCGGGGTGCCCGAGCGATTAAACGTTAGACCGCTCGGGCGGGGCGGTTGTCAAGGAACCGCGAAGCGCACCTTATTTTGTTCGAAGTTACTAACCTCCCCCGCGCCGCTAAGGAACGGGACCATTGGTTAATGGCGCAGCCATCCCGCCTTGCAAAGGCGGGGAATGTCGATCTCACCGCTTTCACCTCGCGTATGGGAGATTCTTGATAATCGTCAGCGCCCGATAAATCTGTTCCAGCAGCAGCACTCGCGTCAGGTCGTGGGTGAAAGTGAGCGGAGATAGCGACCACAGGACATCAGCCTGCTTCTTCATGCCTTCCGGCAGGCCCGCGTAATCTCCAATCATGAACACCAGCCGCCGCGGGTCGGACGTCATGTGTTGCTGAAGGAACTTGGCGAATCCTTCCGACGTCCATGCCTTACCCTTCGGGTCGAGCGCGACCACGCGATCGGACGCCTCCACCTTCAGCTCTTTCAGTTCGGCGATTTCAAGCGGGAGGAAATGCTTAATCCGCGCCGCATACTCTGCGCACAGCTTCCCCATCGACGGGTCTTTCGTCTTTCCAATCCAGACGACGCGCAGCTTCATCGCCTATTCCAGGCCGTATTTTTTCCGTTTTTCGAGCAGGGTCTTGCGGCTGATGCCGAGGATCTTCGCCGCCTTCACTTTCTTTCCCCGCGTCTGGCGAAGTACTTCAGCGATGTACTTTTTCTCCACATCTTCCAGAGTAGGCAACTTCGAAGCGGACGCTGCCGGCGAATACCACGCTGCCGGCAGCGTCTCCGGAGTGATTTCCTGGGACGGCGCCATCAGAATCGCGCGCTCCAGCGCATTGCGAAGCTCGCGGATATTTCCCGGAAACTCATATTGTTCGAACAGGCCGCGGCAGCCGTCGTTCAGTTTTGCCGTGAGTTTGTATTTCCGCGCCACTTGCGCGAGCAGGAACCCGGCCATCTCGAAAATTTCATTGCGGCGTTCCCGCAAAGGAGGCACGCGGACGGTTATCAAATTGAGGCGGAAGAAAAGATCCTGGCGGAAGATGCGCCGCTCGACGGCGTGGGCCAGCGGTATGCTGGAGAGCGCGACGATTCGCGCGTCCAGTTCGATGAACTTGTTTCCTCCGAGCCTGTAGAACTGTTTGGCCTCGACGACATTCAGCAGCTTGGCCTGGACCGTCAGATCGACGTTGGCGATCTCATCCAGGATGGCGGTGCCGCCCTGGGCCAGATCGAGTTTTCCGAGTTTGGACGAGACCGCGCCGGTGAAGGCGCCGCGTTCGTAGCCGAATAATTCGGATTCGACCAGCTCTTCGGGGAGCGACGAGAAATCGATCTTCATGCAGGGGCCGTCTTTGCGAGGACCGTTGTGGTGAAGCCACTGCGCCAGGACGTCTTTTCCGGTTCCGCTTTCGCCTTCGATCAGAACCGTGGTCGGCGTTTCGCGGATCCGTTCCAGCGTGCGATAAATCGTCATCATTGGCGAGTCCGCCGAGAAGACAAACGGATACGGCGGCTCGTTCATGCTGGACATGGATGCGTGCAAGTGTTCCTTATTTACGAATTAGAGCGCGCGTTGCGCAACCAGATCATGCGCATCGCGGCGCTTGCCGGCCCGCCACAGGCGTTCGAGATCATAGAACTCGCGTGACCGGGCCGAGAAAATGTGGACGACAAAATCCACGTAGTCGAGAAGGATCCATTCCCCTTCGCTGACCCCTTCGACATGCAACGGGCGAACACCTTCCCGCTTGAGCGTTTCTTCGATGTGTTCGGCGATGGTCTGGTTGTGGCGCGTCGAAGTACCGGTGCAGATCAGGAAATAATCCGTGAAAGAGCAGACCTCGCCAAGTTCAATGACAACGGGGTCCTGGGCTTGCTTGTCGAGCGCTGCTTCGATGGCGTCGGATAGTTGATTTTCTGTGTTGCTCAATTGTGGTTGTTCTTCTCCTTTTTGATCACGTTCATGAATAAAGCTTGTTTCTTTCAATGTAACTCCATACCAGCGGCGGCAGCCATTGGCGGACTTCCGCGCCTTTTTTGCAATCGCTTCGAATCTCGGTGGACGAAATCGGCTGCTTGACGAACGGCAGATAGAAAACAGTCGGGCGCTGCGGCAGCGTCACGGTTTGGTTTTCGCTGAGGATCTGATAGGGCGCGACGTCCTCGCGGAACGGGAACCCCGGACGGTTCACGATGACGAGGTGCGCCAGATCGAACAACCGGCGGAAACTCTTCCACGTCTCGATTTCCTGGTACATATCGGTCCCGATGATGAAGAGCAACTCGGAACCGGGATACGGTTTCTTCATCGCCTCCAGCGTTTCAACGGTATACCGTCTTTCGAGAGCATCTACCTCTATTGTAGACGCGCGAAAGCGTTCGATGGAGAGGGTCGCCAGCGCCACCATCGCAAAACGGTGAAACGGCGAGGTTATACTGCGCGACTGCTTGTGGGGTGGAGAGAACGCGGGGACGAAATGGACTTCATCAACGAGGAAAGTTTCAGCGACCGAGTGGGCTGCAGCGAGATGTCCGTTATGAATGGGATCGAAAGTCCCACCCAATATCGCAATCCTCATGCTTCGGGGCCGATTCTAGCACTTTTTCATCTTCTCGCCGATTTCTTTCGTGTCGGCCGCCGTTTGGCCGCCCGTTCCGTAAACCACAGCGGATCCTGCTTTGCCGGATCGCCGTTGTAGTTGATCGTGATCTGCTCGCCGGTCCGAATGTCCTTGATTGCGATGATCTCCATCATCAATTCATCAAGCATCTGCTCCAGCTGGGCGTTGGGCGAATACGAATGGTTGTAGATGGAGATGTATCCGAGGGCGATCGCCGCGTGTTCGTCGTTTATGCCCCAGTCGAATGCGTAATCCGACAGGATCGTCTTGGCCGCGTTCGGCCACTTCTTTTCGTCGATCGGAATGATCGGCGCCCGTTCGATCAATTCACCTTTAAGGAAGTCGCGGGCGGCAAACATGCCGCGGCCGTGTCCTGCGACAATGCCCAGGCGGACGCCCTTCGCGTTCGGATCGTGAGGAACCGGCACAACCCAGCGGTCGATGCGGCCGATGCACTTCGGCGTGCCGCACACGCAATCGAAGCTGCGGCGGTCATCCCATTTCGGCAGCGTGGCGCCGGTTTGCATGTACTTGTCGAGCGTAACCTCGTTGTACATGAGCGTGAGCTCTTCGCCCTTGTGAACCCTGCGGAGGGTGACGACATCGAGCTTTTTAGAGACGTAACAGTTCGGATCGCAGGAATGCTTCATATAACGAGCCGGAGCCTGCGGCACTATCCAGCGGTCGTCATCGATTTCGAAAGCGCTGCGAATTTCAGCCTCGGGAATCTTGCTGTAGGGGATGACGCGGCCTTCGAGGTGTTCGAGGGTGGCGGCTTCTTCGACAGTTTCAGAGGCAACGAGTCCGGGTCCGGAAGAAGTCTCGATGACGTGCGATGGATATGCTGTCGTTTTCATAGATAAAGATTCAGGATAACACTCGTGTAAATCCGCTAAGGATGCAGTTTCATGAAAATGGCGCGCTTCAAGTCGTCGAGGCCCTCGCCCGTGACCGAAGAAATTTTATGCAGCTGCAGCTCGTTCTTTTTGCACCAGCGCGCGAGCTTCTGAACCTTCTTTTTATCGGCCGCATCCATTTTGGTGGCGGCGATGATCTTCGGTTTTTTCGGCAGCTCCGGACTGTGCTCGGCCAGTTCGGCGTCGATGGCGTGAAATTCATCGATCGGATCGCGTTCGTTTCCGACCGAGACGTCGATCAGGTGCAGCAGCACGCGGGTGCGTTCGATGTGGCGAAGGAACTGAATTCCCAGGCCGTGGCCCAGATGCGCTCCTTCGATCAGTCCCGGAATGTCTGCAACGATGAAGGTCTTTTCGCCGCCATCGACGGAGACCACGCCCAGCTGGGGTTCGAGAGTCGTGAAAGGATAATCGGCGATTTTCGGCCGCGCCGCTGAAATCCGGGAAATCAGGGTGGACTTGCCCACGTTCGGGTATCCGACAAGGCCCACGTCGGCCAACAGCTTGAGTTCCAGCCGCAGGCCTTTTTCTTCACCGCCGGCTCCGTCCTGTGCCTTGCGAGGAACGCGATTGACGGAGGAAACATAGTGGGCATTTCCGTGGCCGCCTCTCCCGCCATGCGCTATGAGAACGCGTTCTTGCGGTTGCGTGAAATCGTGCAGGATCTCGCCGGTCTCATCATCGTAGACAACCGTGCCGACGGGGACCGTGACTTCAAGATCGTCTCCGTTCCGGCCGTGCCGGGTGCTGCCTTCGCCGTGACGGCCGCGATCCGCGCGAAACATGTGGTTATACCGGAACTTCAGCAGGGTGTTTTCGTGGCTATTCGTGACGAGGTAAATGCTGCCGCCGTTTCCGCCGTCGCCGCCGCTCGGGCCGCCGCGAGGAACGGACTTCTCCCGGCGGAACGCGATGCAACCGTGCCCGCCGTCACCTGCTCTGACTGTGATTTTTGCTTCGTCGATGAACATGGAATTGGCCGCAGATTACGCGGATAACGCAGATGGGCGCGCACCAGAATCTATCAATGCGCGCCCATCTGCGTTATCCGCGTAATCTGCGGCCTAACTATTCAACTGGTTGGATGGAGATGAATCGGCCCACTGCGCCTTTATCCTCGAACTGAACGATGCCGGGGATCTTGGCGAACAGCGTATCGTCTCGGCCGATGCCGACATTGATGCCGGCCTTGAACTTGGTGCCGCGCTGGCGGACCAGGATGGAGCCGCCCGTGACGAGCTGGCCTGCAAAACGCTTCACTCCGAGCCGCTGCGAATGGCTGTCGCGGCCGTTGCGTGAGCTGCCGACTCCTTTTTTATGCGCCATGAGTACTCCTAAACCGTGATGCTATCGATGCGGACCGCCGTGTAATCCTGCCGGTGTCCCGCCGTCCGTCGATATTGTTTTTTGCGCTTTTTCTTGAAGACCAGAATTTTCTTGGCGCGATCGTGCTCGAGAACGGTCGCCTGAATTTTCGCATTTGCGACGATCGGGCTGCCGACCTGGACGTTGCCCTCGTTCTCCACGAGCAAGACTTCGCCGAGCTCCACTTTGGAGCCGACGTCGCCCGCCACCTTTTCCAGCCGGATGGTCTGTCCGGGCGCTACGCGGTATTGCTTCCCGCCCGATCGGATCACGGCATACATAGTCGTATCCTCCTCACTAAAGACAAACCCCGATTATACACTGTTCAACAAAGAGGTTAGCCACAAATGGTGCAATAAGATCCGTTTTTGCTCATTTCCGCTTCGCCTTGGGGTGGGCCTTGTCGTATTCCGCGCGCAGGTGTTCCAGGCTGACGTGGGTGTATTTCTGTGTCGTTTTCAGGCTCGCATGGCCCAGAAGTTCCTGAATTGCCCGAAGATCCGCACCCCGCTCGAGCAGATGCGTGGCAAAGGTGTGCCGCAGCGTATGGGTGGACAGGTGGCGTCCGGAGAGGAGACTCAGGCGGGTCTTTTCAACGACGAACTGGACGCTGCGCGGATTCATCCGGCGGCCCCGGGTATTGACGAACAGGGGAGGGGGGCCAGCCTCCGCGGATTCGGAAAAGCGTTCGCGCTTCCGGACTTCGATATAGGCCGTGAGCGCCTGGGCGGCAAATTCGCCGAAGGGAACGATGCGCTGCTTTCGGCCCTTTCCGAGAACCTTTACAAGCCGCTGGGGCATGTCCAGGCTGTCATCGTTCAGGCCGACGAGTTCCCGCAAGCGGATGCCGCTGCCATACAGCAGCTCGAGGATGGCACGGTCCCGGAAATCGATCCATGCGGTGCCCTGCGGCGATTCGACCACGATCGCAGCTTCCGCTTCCGGCAAATACGACGGCAGTTTTTTCGGCAGGCGCGGTGTGGCAATCAGCTCCGCGGGATTGGCTTTCAGGCGGCCTTCGCGAACGAGGAACCTGAAAAACGTACGGATGCAGGCGAGCTTGCGCGCGACGGAGCTCTTTTCCAGCTTGAGTTCGTAGAGGTGGCCAAGGAAGTCTCGGATGGCGATATGGTCGATCGCTTCAAGGGCGATTTTCTTCGTTTCGATGAAAGCGGCGAAGCTCCGGATATCCCCCTCGTAGGCCACCAGCGTGTGCTCCGAAACCGCACGATTCCGCAGCGCCTCGACGAAGGCCTCGATTTCATCTTCCAACTAATCCTCCGCTGTCAGCTTGGGAATCGCCGCCCGGTATGCGTGCAAGAGCTGGAGAGTCACGGGACCGGGCTGCGCGTTGCCGACCGCTTTGCCGTCGACGCGCGATACCGGAACCACCTCGCGAGTACTGCTGGTCAGGAACATCTCATCGGCCCGGCCGATTTCATCCATCTCGAAGAGTCCTTCGACCACCGGTATTCCCAGTTCGCGCGCCAGATCCAGAACAACGCCGCGGGTAATGCCCTCGATGATTGCCGCCTCACGTGACGGCGTCAACAGCCTGCCGTCGCGCACCATATAGATGTTGCTGGTGATCCCATCTGATAGCTTGTCATCGGCGGTCAGCAGGATCGCCTCATATGCCCGCCTGGTCTTGGCCTCGCGCCGCGCCAGCACCTGATGAATCAGGCTTCCGGTTTTGATATCGGCGAACCGGGGGCTGCGGCGCACGGACGAGATAACCACCTCGACGCCTTCCCTGTAGATGCGTTCCGGCGGCGGCACCAGCGGCACCACAATGATAATCGGCGTCTGGTCAGTACAGGTCTCCACGTCCGCTGCGAGCTCGCCGACTCCTCGCGTAAACAACACGCGGATCCGGCATTCGCCGGCGAACATCGTTTTTCGAATCTCGTCGAGGGTCCTGGACTTCGTCCACGGCAGCGGCAGATCGATGGCGCGGGCGGAGTGTTCCAGCCGCGCAAAGTGCCGGGAAAACAGAAACGGTTTGCCGTCGTAAGTCCGCAACGTCTCGTACACGCTGTCGCCGAACAGCAGGCCGTGATCGAGGACGGAGATCTTCGCGTCCTCCGGCGAAGCTATGATGCCGTTGATGTTGATACGGGTGGGCATAATTCAAGAGCGCGCTCGCAAAGCAGGCGCTGCTTGTCATTCTTCGATATCCGTCGCGGCATGTCCATCGGCGGCAGCAGGCCGAAGTTGATGTTCATCGGTGCGAAGTGTTTCTGCGGAGTCGATATGTAGCGGCACAATGCCCCGATCGCCGTTTCGGCCGCGGGAACGACAGGTTCCTCGGACCGGAGTAAATGAACGGCGTTGATTCCCGCCAGCAGCCCGGACGCGACATTCTCGATGTAGCCCTCGGTGCCCGCAAGTTGTCCTGCAAAGAAGATTCGAGCGTCGCGCTTCGACGCCATCGTCGGATGCAACACCTGCGGCGCGTTGATATACGTGTTGCGATGAATCTGGCCGAGGCGGAGGAATTCCGCCTGCTCCAGTCCGGGAATCATCCGGAAGATGCGTTTCTGCTCCGAAAACTTCAGATGGTTCTGGAAGCCGACGATGTTGTAGCTCGATTGCATCAGGTCTTCCTGGCGGAGTTGTACGACAGCGTGAGGTATACGGCCTGTGGCAGGATCCTCCAGCCCGACCGGACGCATTGGCCCGAATCGCAGTGTATCGCGGCCGCGGCGGGCGAGTTCTTCGATCGGGAGGCACGATTCGAAATACTTCGCTTGCTCGAACTCGTGAATGGCGACGCTTTCGGCGGCGAGCAAGGCCTGGTAAAACGCGTCGTATTCCTCGCGGCTCATCGGGCAGTTGATGTAATCGTCGGCCGCCTTGCCGTAACGGCTCGCCCGATAGACTCTGGCGGCATCGATGGTTTCCGCGTCGACGATCGGGCTGATCGCGTCGTAGAAGTAGAGATGTTCGGAGCCGCAGAATTCGCGGATCCCCTCGGAAAGAGGCGCGGAGGTCAGCGGGCCGCTGGCGATGATGACGATGCCGTCGGCGGGGATCCTCGTGATCTCTTCTCGCACGATTTCGATATTCGGGTGCTGGGAGACGGCTTCCGTGACTCCGGCCGCGAACCGGTCCCGATCCACGGCAAGAGCGGAGCCGGCGGGCACGCGGACGCCATCGGCGATTTGAATAAGGAGCGACCCGAATCGCCGCAACTCCTCCTTCAGCAGCCATGAGGCGTTGTACGGCTGATTCGATTTCAGCGAATTGCTGCAGACGATCTCGGCAAGCCGATCGCTCTGATGAGCGCCCGTCTGCCGGCCCGGCCGCATTTCGAAGAGCCGGACACGCTCGCCGCGCTGCGCGATCTGCCAGGCAGCCTCGCTTCCCGCCAGACCGCCGCCGATGACAGTGATTGGAACGCCCATCAGGTTAGTTTAGCGACAAAATGACTATTTTCCGCGATTTAGCCATGTAGTCTGGCTGGAACGCTAATTCATGAAGAATTTAAGCGATTTCGTGATGAACGCCTTTATGTCTTTGCGGTGAACGATGGCGTCGATCATGCCGTGCTCGAGCAGGAATTCGCTGCGCTGAAAACCTTCGGGGAGCTTCTGGCGGATGGTCTGTTCGATCACGCGCGGACCGGCGAAGCCGATGAGGGCGCCGGGTTCGGCGATATTGAGATCCCCCAGCATCGCGAAGCTGGCGGTAACGCCGCCGGTGGTCGGATCGGTCAGGATCGAAATATACGGCAGACGTTTCTGATCGAGATGGGCGAGGGCTGCCGAAATCTTCGCCATCTGCATCAGGCTCAAGGCGCCTTCCTGCATGCGGGCGCCGCCCGAGCAGGAAACCACAACCAGCGCCGACTTGCTTTCGATGGCGCGTTCTATGCTGCGTGTGATCTTCTCGCCGACGACGGAGCCCATTGAACCGCCGATGAAGTTGTATTCCATGGCGGAAAGGACTACCGGAAATCCATCCATTCTCCCCTGGACGTTGACTACAGCTTCGAGCACGCCGACTTTCTTAGGCAACGTCGCAAGGCTGTCTTTGTACGGCTTGTTGGCCTTGAATTCGAGCGGATCGACCGAGTACAGCGACGAGTCGTGTTCGATCCAGCCTTCATCCATCAGGAGACCGATGCGGTCGTACGCGGGGATCTTATAGTGGTAGCTGCATTTCGAGCAGACTTGAAGGTTGCCTTCGAGGTCTTTTTTCCACAGCGGTTCCTTACATCCGAGGCACTTGATCCACAGGCCTTCGGTGACGACCCGCTTCTCCTCCGGGACCTCGATCGGCTTCTTCTCGCGCTTGAACCAGGTCATAAAACCAAGAATTATACCAGCCGCAGCCTAGCGGCCGGATCAGCGGCTCAATTTCCGGAGCGCGGCGACGGATTCGCGCACGACATCGGTATTCGGATCATTGTTGAGCGCGCGAATCTGATCGGCCGAAGAGGGGTCGCCGATGTTTCCGATGATTCGTGCGATGCCTGCGCGGACCTTGGGATTCGCGCTCTTGAGGTAGCGATAGAGCTCATTCAGGTCTCCGTCGAACTTGCCCAGCTCGAAGAGGTAGACTTCCACCTGGAACGCCTGGCGGGTATCGAGCGCCTGCGCGAGATTATTCATGTAGTCCAGATTGCCGGCCGCGGCGAGGCCGTAGGCGAGGGCATTCTGTACATTTGCCTTTTTCTCCTGCTCATAGCGCTGGCGCCAGTCTTTGGCACCGGGGTATTTGAGCCGGGCGAGACCTTCGGCAGCCAGCTCGCGGTAGTTATCGTCTTTGCTGTCCATCAGAGATTCGAACAGCGCAGTGCTCGCGGGATCGCGCAGCAGCGCAAGCGATTCCAGGGCGCGCGATTTGATAGCCGGGCTGGAATTATTTTTGAACATGTCCTCGAGCGTCGGCCGGGCGGCGGTATCGCCGACAAGGCCTACCGCAACGATCGCTTCGGAGACCACCGCTTTATCCGGATCCAGCAGGGCGCGCTCGAGTGCGGGGCCCGCCGACGGATCGCGCATGGCACCGAGCGTGCGGACGATCTCGGCGCGGACCGCACGGTGTTCCCGGTTCTGCGGATCTTGCAGCGCAGCGATCATCGCGGGAATCTGGTCCTTCGCTCTCAGTGAGCCGAGCGCTCGGGCGGCTTCTTCGCGCACTTCGTCGCTGAAGTCCTTCTGCATGGCGGCGGCGAGGGCTTCTTTCGTGGCCATATCGACCTGAACCTCCGGTCCGACGACCGGCGCGTTGGGCTGGATCAGGACGCTCTTGACCTTGTTGAATATCGTGCGTACCTGGCCGGTATCTTCAAGCAGGATGTACATCCGCAGCAGCGAATCGATCGCCTGCGAGCGGACATCCTTGTCCAGATCCGTGCGCAAGGTGTCGGCGAGGATCGGAATCGCGTCTTTGTCGCGGATCCGCCCGAGCGCCGCGACGATTTCTGCACGAGTTTCGCTCTTGGGTTCTTTTTTGAGCGCCGCGCCGAGTTTGGCGACGGCGTCATGGTTCCCGAGCGTCGCCATTTGTTCGATGGCCGCCTGCCGTTCTTTGGGGCTGGGGCTGTCGAGTGAAGGATTTTGAACGAGAACGAAAAGCACGAAAGACAGAAAGTAAGTCAAGGTGAATCCCATGCGCCGAAGTGGCAATTGCAGGACTCGAGAGGCTCCTGCTGAATATTGTGTTCGATTTGAATAGTGGTGTGATCGATGTGGAAATCTTCCCGGGCGACGCAATTCACCCGGGCGAGAAGATTCGTGCCGTTGTAGCTTTCATTCTCAGCCACGATGTGGCAGCTCATCGCCAGGATGCCGGAGGTCAGAGTCCAGACGTGGAGGTCGTGCACGGATCCCACGCCATCGAGATGTCCCAGCTGTTCCCGCAAATTGACAATATTGATGTGGGCCGGTGTTCCTTCCAGCAGGATGTCCACGGCGTCCCGGATCACGATCCACGAACTCCATAGAATCAGCACTGCAACCATAAGGCTGATCAGCGGATCCGCCACGACATATCCGCCGACCAGTATCGCGATACTTGCCAGGACCGCTCCCAGCGCGCCGATCGCGTCGGTCAGGACGTGGAAGAAGGCGCCCCGCACATTCAGGTTATCGTGGTGCTTGCCGAAAAGCACCCAGGCGCTCGACAGATTGGCCAGCAGCCCGATGAGTGCGACCACCAGCATCCAGTTCGCCTTGACCACAGCCGGGCTTTTGAGCCGGTTATACGCCTCATAGAAGATGTAAAATGCGACGAGAACGAGAAAGACTCCGTTTGCCAGGGCCGCCAGGATTTCAACCCGGTGAAATCCATAAGTCATCCGCGGCGTGGCCCGCCGTCCGGCGAATCGAATTGCGAATAGACTGAGAGACAAGGCCGCAACGTCGGTAAGCATGTGTCCGGCATCGGCCAGCAGCGCCAGGGAATTGGTGTACAACGCTCCGATAAACTCCGCCACCAGAAATATCGCCGTTATGGCAAGGGCGGTCTTGAGGCTGCCACCGGCGTGATGGTGGCTGTGTCCGGCATGCGAATGCGGCTCCATAATTGATAATTATAAACGGTGCCGAGGGCTGTTATAATACGCGATTTTCCTGCAGTGCAGTTTCCGGCGCGAGGTGTTGAAAATGAGTACTCCGCTGACTGTTCTTTCTGAAGACGAGCAACTGTTCCGGGAATCGTGCCGTTCCTTCGCGGAGGACCGCATAAAACCGCTTGTCCACAAGATGGATGAGGAAGCCAGGCTCGATAAGAGCGTGATTCCCGGCCTCTTTGAACTCGGTTTGATGGGGATACATATCCCGGAAGAGCTGGGCGGCGCCTCGGGAAGTTTTTTCATGTCGGTGCTGGCGGTTGAGGAGATTTCGCGGGTGGATGCCTCGTTCGGGGTGTTCATTGATGTTCAGAATACGCTGGTCAACAATGCGATCATGCGCTGGGCGAACGAGGATCAGAAGCGGAAATACCTTCCGCGGCTGGCAAAAGACCTGGTCGGCGCCTATGCATTATCGGAAGCGGAATCGGGCAGCGACGCTTTTGCGCTGGCGTGCCGTGCGGTGGATCAGGGCGAACACTTCCTGTTGAACGGAAGGAAGCTGTGGATTACGAATGCGGTGGAAGCCGGCGTCTTCATTGTTTTTGCGAACGTGAATCCGGCCGAGGGCTACAAGGGAATTACGGCATTTCTGGTGGAGCGGGATTTTTCCGGCTTCACGGTGGGCAAGAAGGAAGACAAGCTGGGCATTCGCGCTTCGAGCACCTGCGAATTGATCCTGGAGGATTGCAAGGTTCCGAGGGCGAATGTGCTCGGCGAAATCGGAAAAGGGTACAAAATCGCCATCGAAACGCTGAACGAAGGCAGGATCGGGATCGGCGCCCAGATGGTCGGTATTGCGCAGGGCAGCTGGGAATATGGGGCGGCGTACTCCAAAGAGCGGAAAGCTTTTGGAAAACCGCTGGCGGATTTCCAGGCTATTCAGTTTCAATTGGCGGAGACGGCGACGCAGATCGAAGCCGCCCGCCTGATGGTTTATAACGCGGCGCGTTTGAAGGATGCGAAGCGGGATTTCTTGAAAGAGGCGGCAATGGCGAAATATTTTTCGTCGCAGGTGGCCGAACATGTTACATCACTGGTCGTCGAGATCTATGGCGGGTACGGTTATACGAAGGATTACCCGGCCGAGAAATACTTTCGTGATTCGAAGATCGGCAAGATCTACGAAGGTACCTCGAACATGCAGTTGCAAACGATTGCCAAATATTTGTTGAAGTAAGCAGATGAAAAAAGTTCGAGTTTTGTACCACGACAATTGTTTCGACGGCGTGTCGTCGGCGGCGGTTTTTTCGCGCTTCTACCGGGCGCACATCGACGCGGCCGCGGAAATCGAATACGAGGGTTTGACCCACAAGGCGGGCCAGCATATCGCCGAAGATCAGTTCGGCGCCGGCGAGAACGCCATTGTGGATTTCAAGTATGCCGCCTCGGACCGGCTGACCTGGTGGTTCGATCATCATGAAAGCGCCTTCCTGTCCGCGCAGGACGAGGCCCATTTCCGCCGCGACCACAGCGGCTACAAATTCCACGATCCCAGCTACAAGTCGTGTACAAAGTTCATCGCACACGTCACGCGGACGGTATTCAACACCCCGATGCCGGATCTGGATAACCTGATCTACTGGGCGGACATCATCGACGGCGCGCAGTTTCCGGACGCCAGAACGGCGGTCGAGCTGAAAGAGCCCGCGATGCGATTGATGCTGGTCATCGAGGCGAGCCACAGCCCGGAACTGATCCACAAGATCATCCGCGAGATTCAACACAAGTCGCTGGCCGACGTGATCGCCGAACCCGAAATCGGTGCGATGTTCGAAAAGCTTTACAAGCACCATTTCGAATCGATCGAGATCATGCGCGGCGCCACCAGTTGTACGGATGGGGTGATCGAATTCGACGTCAGCGGGCACGACCTCGACGGCTACAACAAGTTCATTCCTTATTACCTTTTTCCTGAAAGCGTCTACAGTGTCGGAGTCAGCAAGTCGCCCATCCGGGCGAAGGTTTCCGTCGGAACGAATCCCTGGACCAACCGCGAGCACCGGCAAAACCTCGCCAAGCTGTGCGAGCAGTACGGCGGCGGCGGCCACGCCGTGGTGGCCGCGATCTCCTTCAAACCCGACGAACTCGACAAGGCACGGGAAGCGGCGAGCGAGATCGCGAAGACCTTACGCCGGGATCTGTGATTCAGGAAGACCATCTTCAGTTCCTCCAGGCTTTGTGGGCGCGGCGCACGCCCTACACGTATTTCTTTTTCGGCTTCAATATTTTCATTTTCATCCTGATGGCCTTTGCCGGCGGCAGCACCAACGAACCGACGCTGATGGCATTCGGAGTGAAGTCGAATCCGGAGATCGCGATCGGACAATGGTGGCGCTTTGTGACACCGATCTTCCTTCACATCGGGCTGCTCCACATCGGTTTTAATTCATACGCGCTGTGGGTTGTCGGACCGCAGGTCGAGAAGCTCTACGGCGGCGCGCGATTCGTTATTTTATACGTGCTCACGGGCATTGCCGGCGTCGCGGGAAGCTATCTGATGCATCCTGAAACCCAGTCGGCGGGCGCTTCGGGCGCGATCTTCGGATTGTTCGGCGTCCTGCTGGTGTTCGGCATCCGTCACCGGCACGAGATCCCGCCCTTTTTCAAACGGGCCGTCGGGACAGGTGTGCTGCCGGTGATTCTGATCAATCTGGTGATCGGATTCAGCATCCCGGCCATCGATAATTCGGCGCATATCGGCGGCTTGCTGGCAGGTGCCGCGCTGGCATCGGTGATTCGGTTTCAGCGTCCCGGTGAAGAAGAGAGTCCGCTGTTCACGAGCATTCAAATGGCCGTAATGGGCCTGATCGCGGTCAGCTTTTTTGCGGTCTGGAAGAATTACAACGGGCCGCATCTTTCGGTGCGGAACGTCGGCAGAGGTTTTACGCAGATTCTTACCACGGGTTCGACCACTGAAGAATTCATCAATGCCATCAACAACGCTCAGAAGACTTTTGAGGAGACTACCAACGAGCTGCAGGAGGGTCATCTCGATCGTCTTCCGGCCTTGAAGACCGCCACGGCGAAATCTATCGATGAGCTTCGGAAAAGCCCTTCACTGGCGGCCACGGCCGATCAGTTGACGGCGGACCTGCTGAAAGTCATGCAGGACCAGTACGCCGTGCTCGAAGACGTGCAACGCGCAGGCACCGTCACGTTCTCGGACGGGCGGCGCTTGAAAGAAAATGCCGGCCAATATGCCGCGGTTATGGCCCGGTTTTCGGCCTGGGTTCAGAAAGAAGGCCCGCGTTACGGCATCCAGATGGGAAGAGATCGTTAACTGGCGAAGTGCAAGCGTGATAGCGCGAAGCACAAACTTCTGGCATACTTTTTATCTCACGTCATGTTTAATCCGGAAATCCTCCTGAGAATCAGCAAAGAGGTCGGCGCGCCGGTTTCGCGCGTCGAAACAACCGTTAACTTACTCGAGGAAGGCGGCACCGTCCCCTTCATCGCGAGATACCGCAAGGAAGCTACAGGTAACCTCGATGAAGTGAAGATCCGTGATATTGACGACCGGCGCCAGTACTACACGGACCTGGAAGCCCGGCGTGCCACTGTCCTGGCTTCGGTTGAGAAGCAGGGCAAGCTGACCGACGATCTGAAGGCGAAGATCGTTGCCACCTACAGCAAGAACGAACTCGAGGATCTTTACCTCCCCTACAAGCCCAAGCGGAAAACCAAGGCGAGTCTGGCTATCGAACGCGGACTCGAGCCCCTGGCGAATTACATCTGGGAGCAGACCGGCGAGCAGGTCACGGGAGAATTTGCGCAGCAATTCATCAATCCCGAAAAAGAGGTGCCGACGGTGGAAGCTGCCCTCGAGGGCGCGCTCCATATCATTGCCGAGCGGATAGCGGAGACCCCCGGGATTCGAAAGCAGCTGCGGGAACTGATGCTCGGCGAGGGCAAAGTCCGGGCGAAGGTGGCGGCAGGCAAGGAAACCGAAAAGACCAAGTACGAGATGTACTACAACTTCGAGGAAACGGTTTCGAAGATTCCTTCACACCGCATGCTCGCGATCCGGCGTGGAACGCGTGAAGGCGTCCTCACGTTCAGCATTGACGTCGATAACGACAAGTTCATCGCGTCCCTCATTCCCCAGGTGGTCAGGGATCCGCAGTCCCAATTCGCTCCGCTCGTGGAGAGCGCCGCGCGCGATTCCTACGAAAGACTTCTGCTGCCTTCGATTCAGACTGAAGTGCGATCGATCTTGCGGGAACGCGCCGAATCCGAGGCGATCCAGGTTTTCGAGGAAAACCTGCGGACGCTGCTGCTGGCTCCGCCGGCCGGCTCGCTCGGCGTGATCGGAATCGATCCCGGGCAAAGAACGGGTTGCAAGATCGCTGTCGTCGACGAAACCGGAAAGTTCCTCGAAAATCAGACGATTTATCTCACCGAACCCAAGCTGGATCTCGAAGGCGCCGAGAAAACGCTCGTCGACCTGATTCAGCGGTTCAACGTGCGCGGTGTTGCGATCGGCAACGGAACCGGTTCGCGCGAAACGGATACTTTCGTGCGGACGGTCATCGAGAAGCACAAGATCGAGATCTTCGTCATTGTGGTGAACGAATCCGGCGCCTCGATCTACTCCGCCTCGAAGCGGGCGCGTGAAGAATTTCCGAAACTGGATCTGACCGTTCGCGGCGCCATCTCGATTGCGCGCCGGCTGCAGGATCCGCTCGCGGAGCTTGTGAAAACAGAGCCGAAGTCGATCGGCGTCGGGCAGTATCAGCATGACGTCGATCAGAAAAAACTGAAGCACAGCCTGGCGGCTGCGGTCGAGTCGTGCGTGAACCGTGTCGGCGTCGACCTCAACAGCGCGTCGGCGGATTTGCTGAAGTATGTTTCCGGAATCGGCGAGAAGCTGGCGCAGAATGTCGTGGCGTATCGCGACCAGCATGGACTGTTCAGGAGCCGCACTCAGCTCCGGGATATCGAAGGTTTCGGGGACAAGACATTCGAGCAGGCGGCCGGTTTCCTGAGAATCAAAGACGGTGAGAACCCGCTGGATCGCACGGCTGTACATCCCGAGTCTTATTCCCTGGTCGAGCGAATGGCGTCGTCGCTGGGCGTTTCGGTCGCCGAATTGATCGAGAATCCGGCACAGGTCAATGCGATTAACTACAAGGCGCTGGAAAGCGAGGCCGGCAAGTTCACCGTCGCCGATATCCGGGAGGAGTTGTTGAAGCCCGGACGTGATCCGCGCGAGAAATTTGTGGTGCCGAAGTTCCGCGATGACGTAAAGGAGATTGCGGATCTGAAGGAAGGCATGGAGCTCGAAGGCACGGTCACGAACGTGACGAATTTCGGCGCCTTCGTCGATCTGGGTGTGCACCAGGACGGCCTCGTCCACATTTCTGAGCTTTCGCACAAATATATCCAGGACGCGCGCCAGGCCGTAAAGGTTGGAGAAATCGTCAAGGTGAAGGTGATCGGCGTGGATTCCACGATGAAGCGCATCAGCCTTTCGATGAAGGCCATCATGCCGAAGCCGCCACGCCCGCCGCGCCGCAAGAAAATGAAGCCGGCTATTGAGGCAGCTGCGGCGCCGAGAGCCGCGCAATCCGCCGCGTCCGAAGCGGCGGCACCGGCGCCCGCGAGGCCCAGGCCGGACCGCCCGCCGCGCAAACCACAGCCGGCGCAACCGCAGCAGATCCGTCCGCCAAAACCTCCAATCGAGGCGCTGCCCCCGCCTTCGAAGCAGTCCATGGAAGAAAAGATCCGCATGCTTCAGGAAAAGTTCGGCCGCGCAAGATAGGCTTGGTAAACTACTTGGAATGACGAAGGAAGAATATTTCGAGCAGGCGGTGAACGCCTTCGGTGATGAGAAACTCGACGAATCGATCGAGTTCTATAAACAGGCCCTGGCCCTCGACTCCGCCTATCAGGACGCCCTCCACGGTCTGGGTATGGCTTTGTTCAACCGGGGGCGTATCGACGAAGCGATCGCTGCCGCCAAAAAACTGATTGAAATCGACCAGGATGACATCCTGGCCCACACCAGCCTCTCGATGTTCTACCAGTCCCAGGGACGCATCGAAGATGCTGAAAAAGAAGGAAATGTTGCCCGGATCCTGGGTTGGAAACAGGAGCTCCGCGGAAATCCCGGCCCCCCGCACTAACTTCTTTGACTTCCGCTAGCCTGAATGCGAGACTAGCGATACTCTCATCCTCGTTGAAAGGGCGCCAGGGACGGCGAAGTCGATAAAAAAATAAGAATCCATGTCCGCTGTAATTAACGAAACCGATCAGCTTGTTCAGTTCCTCAAGAACGTCAAGTTGTTCGCAGAACTGGGTCCAGACAGTCTTGCCAAGCTCGGAACCTGTCTCAAAACAGCGGAATTCCCTCCCAGCGAAGTCATCGTGCGCGAAGGCGCTCCCGGCGTATCGATGTACATCATCAAGTCGGGTCTGGTTGAGGTCCGGAAGAAGGACCCCGCAACCGGTATCGACTTTCTCGTTGCCCAGCTTTCGGCAGGGGCCGCAGTCGGCGAAATGTCGCTGCTGACCGGAAAACCGCGTTCCGCAACTGTTACGACGGTTCAGCCGACGGTCGTGTTCACGCTGACGCGTGCCGACTTCAGAAATCTGCTGACCCAGCATCCGGAAATCTCCCTCGGCCTGGCTCGTATTCTGGCGGAACGTCTCGAGGACGCTACGAAACAGGTCGGTATCGAGTACGTCAACCTGTTCAAAGGCAAGTTCGACCCCCGGGTCGTCGGTCTGCTTCCTCAGTCGTTGTGCCTGTTGCACAAGGTTGTTCCGATTTCGTACGTGAACAACTCGGTAACGCTGGCGATGGTCAACCCCTCGAACCTTCTCGCGTTCGATGATGTCCGGCGGTATATCAAAGGCGTCATCATCGAGCCGCAGGTCTGTACCGAAGAGGATTTCAAAAAGTTCATGGAGACGGTTTACCCCGATCTCATGGGCATTAAAGAGGAGAAGCGGGAAGCCGAGCAGAAGAAGGCAGACGATCGCGAACGCCGCAAGGAAGAAAGGAAAAAGCCGGCTGCCGAATTCCAGTATCAGAGTCTTGAAGATCTCCAGAA
>DASXLG010000123.1 GCA_036496425.1 Terriglobia bacterium
AAATATTTCTCGAACCGGTCCTGAGGGCCAAAGACCAACTTGCGGATTTCCGAATGGAGCCCGTCCGCGCCGATAACAATCTCGAATTCGCGCTCAGGCCCGCGATCGAATGAAACGCGGACTGCTTTTTCGGTCTGCTCAATTTTCGTCACGCTGTCGCCAAAAATCGCCTCGACCCTGCCATCGATCTTGCCGAAAATGCATGCGGCCAGGTCAGAGCGGGGAAGACTAATATAGCGGCCCCGCGTCGCCCGGGAAAAAGCTTCGACCGGGAAACCTGCCACGCGTTTGCCGCTTCGGTCCACGACCCGGACTTCGCGAACGACATAGCCCTTATCGCGTATTTCCGGCAGCAGCCCCATGCGGTCCGCAATATCGAAACCCGCGCCCCAGAAGTCGATAATGTAGCCGCCCGCCCGGAGACGGGGCGCCTTCTCGACAATCGTCGTCTCAAAACCATATTGTGCGAGCCAGTACGCAAGAGTCGTTCCTGCAATTCCCGCGCCTGATATTAAAACTCTCATGGGCGACGCCATGTTTTGGGATCGAGAACTGCCGTAAACAGAAGCACTGGAAGCGCGCCGCTTGGTAAGACGTGCCCATTTTGAAAATAGAGTTTGCGAGGAGTTTTCATCGACGACCGTACACCAATAATTACAACACCCAGAGACCCGTGGTGGTTCCGGTTTTGGTTTCGATCCCTTGTGCGAGGGGCGGCTTTAAGATCTCGACAGGTTGTCTATCGAAAGGAATAGTTTGAGCTCAGGCAGGGCATCACTTCCGCTAATTGGCTCAAAGCATTTTGTACCGACTTTGTACAGATGGCCTGCTTTTGTTGCTTTTGACGTCGCGATCCACCGACGATGAGAGGAACACGTCTCCAAGCCGGGAGTAAGTGGAGATGATAAATCTTTTTCCGTTACGCGGAGATCTCAAAACGGCCGGAATCATCGGAAGACCGCCGGTTCCGAAGCTGAAAACCGTGCGCCAAGGCGCAGCGCAAGTAAAGTGGTTGAATGGCGACGAGTACAACTTCACCTGTTTTGATAGTAGGAGCAGGCCCTACCGGCCTTAACCTCGCGCTGAGCCTGGCTCGGCGGAATGTGCCGTTCCGGGTGGTCTCCGACGCCCAAGGGCCGGGAGAGCACTCGCGCGCTATGGTGGTGCAGGCGCGCACGCTCGAGTTCTACGGCCAATATGGCCTTGCCGATGAGGTGATCGGCGAAGGCGTCGTCACCCAGACCGCTCACCTGCGCGAAGCCGTAGGCGCTTCCAGCCGTGAAGTGCTGACATTCAGCTTCAAGGAGCTTGGAGAAGGGCTGAGCCCATATCCTTTTGCATTGGCGTATCCGCAAGACGATCACGAACGCTTCCTCTTGCGGAAATTGGCCGATGTTGGCGCGGAGGTTGAATGGCGATCGCAGCTTATCGGGTTTGAGCAGGACGCGGAAAGCGTGCGGGCCACCGTCAGGCATGATGGCAGTGCGAAGACGGTCAATTGTTCCTACATCTGCGGCTGCGACGGCGCGCATAGCTGCGTTCGGGAAGCGGCAGGCGTTGGGTTTCCGGGTGGCAGCTACCAGCAGCTTTTTTATGTCGCGGACGTCAGCATTGACCGCGGCTTCGATCGCGATCTGCATATCAGCCTCGGCGAGCATATTCTCTCGCTCATGTTTCCGGTGCGCCTGAGCGGCATGCAACGTCTCATTGGTTTGGTCCCGCCGGAACTCTCCGAGCGTCCTGATATCACCTTTGAGGAGGTCCGGGGCCAGGTCGAGCCGTTGCTCGGCATAAAGGTCAGAGACGTGAACTGGTTCTCGACTTATCGCGTGCACCACCGTGTTGCTGACCGGTTCCGGATCGGTCGAGCCTTTCTGCTCGGGGACGCCGGGCATATTCATAGTCCCGCGGGCGGTCAAGGCATGAATACAGGGATCGGCGATGCGATCAATCTGGGGTGGAAACTGGCTCAAGTGATCCAGCAACGTGCGGCCGCTTCCATCCTCGACACTTACGAGCCGGAGCGGATCGGTTTCGCGCGGTCTCTTGTTTCAACCACTGATCGAGCCTTTACGCCCATGGTGGCTGAGGGCATTTCCGGCGAGTTTATGCGAAGGATTGTCGCCCCGCTTTTTGTTTCGGTGGCGACCCGCTTTGCCTTCAGCCGTCACGAGGTCTTTCGGCTCATCTCACAGATCCGCATTCACTATCCGGAAAGTCCACTCAGCGAGGGTAAGGCGGGACATGTTCATGGCGGCGATCGGCTTCCGTGGGTTGGGGGCGGCCCAGATGACAACTTTGCTCCGCTGCGATCGCTGGACTGGCAAGCTCACATCTACGGAGAACTGAAGCGGTCGTTCGAGACCGCGTGCGAGAGATTAGGTCTGCCGGTCCACCGGTTCGAATGGAATAAGGCAATGGAGACGTCGGGCTTCGCGCGAGATGCCGCGTATCTCGTTCGTCCCGACGGCCATGTCGCGTTGGCGATGGCGGAGCAGGTCACGCAAGATCTGGAGGGATATGTTCAGCGGCAGGGTTTGAGGTTCGGGGAACAGCGCCAGTCGAAGAAATCCAAGTAGCTTATCTATTCTGAGAAGGAGGCACCATGGAAGAAATCGCAAATATCGGAGTCCTGTTTATCGCAGGCTTTGGCCCGATTGTTCGTGACGCGGCCGCAAGCCGCAAACTGTACAGCCAGATTTTGGCGATACCCTTCAAAGAGGAAAAGGGAGGTTACCTTCATACGGAGGGTTTGGAGGGCGCAAAGACATTCGCCTTGTGGCCACTGTCCGAGGCAGCTCAATCATGTTACGGGAAGGATTCGTGGCCCAGCGATGTTCCTGTCCCGCAAGCCTGGATTGAGTTTGATGTTGAAGACGTCGAAAAGGCCACAGCGCAGCTCGAATCACGAGGGTATCGAATGCTGGTCAAAAACAAAAAAGAACCGTGGGGTCAGATTGTCAGTCGTTTCATCGCGCCGGAAGGACTAGTGACCGGGATCACCTTCACCCCATCGATGCGAGAAGAGAAATAGGGTGATCTGCTCGGAAATAGTTTTGTACACTTTTTGTACCGGGAACCTGCATCAGGCATGGATTTGAAAATCGAATCCAGACAGCGAGAACG
>DASXLG010000124.1 GCA_036496425.1 Terriglobia bacterium
GTTCCGCGCAGCACGCCTGCCGTGTCAATCTCGCCGTCCCATACTGGCTCCATTTGAATGTGCCGAACTCCGCGCAAAAAGGTGGCGGATTCGCTGTAGTCGAGATCTTTGAGAGCCTTGGCGATGGCATTCTTGCCCCAACATTGCGGATCGCTTTCGCGCGGCTTATCGAACAATCGCTCGAATGCGGCAAGGAGATCGGGCAAGAGCGCGTGAAGCTGGAGTTCGGCCGATATCGACGCCGCTTTTGCCACGACTACATTCACACGGTCACGCAACGCCTTCCTTAGCGGCGCAATTACCGCTACGGGGCTTAGCGCTCGCAGAGCGCCCAAATCCGCGAGTTGCCGTTCTACCCGGTCAGCCGCCACAATGAACTACTATATTGTTCATGCGCAACGCGGCGCTACCCGCCCTCCTACTTATAGTTACGGGCAGCCCGGCGTGGACGGCGAAATTGCCGTTCACCTTCGATGCCATGACGAGACTCGCAAGGATCGACGATCCGCAAGTGTCTCCCGATGATAAGTGGGTGGCTTTTTCCGTTGCGACAGTGGATTTGGCGAATAACGCCGTTCCCAGCCAGATTTACGTGATTCCGATAGCCGGCGGCTCGCCGCAACGCCTAACAAACGAGGGAACATCGAATACGCGGCCCCGATGGACGCCCGATTCCAAGCGCATCTTTTATGTTTCGAATCGTCCCAACGCATCGCAAGTCGCCGGCAGCTCGCAAATCTGGTCTATCAATGCGGATGGGACGGACGCGAAGCCTATAACAAACGTGCCCACGGGCGCGAGCGGCGTAACGATTTCTCCCGACGGCAAGCTGGTTATGTACACGAGCGCCGTTTATCCGGCTTGTGAGCCGCAAAACGCGGCCTCCGGAGTCGATTACGGAACGGCGTGCAATAGGAGCAATCTCGACAAAGATGCAGCGAACGTGGTGAAGGCCCGCGTGTACACATCGCTGCTGTATCGGCATTGGAACGAGTACTCAGGCGCGCGGCGGCGGCATTTACTCATTCAAACGCTGAATGACACGGGAAGGATCCGCGATCTTACCCCGGGCGACCGCGACACGCCTCCATTCTCGCTGGGCGGCCCGGATGCGTATGTCTTTTCGCCCGACAGCACGCAAATCGCGTTTGTCGCCAACAACGACGCCGACCTCTCGAGCAGTACCAACTCCGACCTCTTCACGGTTCCCGCTTCCGGCGGCCCGATCAAACGCATCACCACCAATCCTGGCGCGGATGAAGGTCCGCTCTACTCACCCGACGGGAAATATCTTGCATATCGCACACAAAGCCGCGCCGGTTACGAAAGCGATCAGTGGCGTCTCGCGGTTTTGGACGTGCAGGCGAACCGGACCACGACGCTGACCGATACGCTCGACCGGTGGGTTGAATCGTTCACCTGGTCGTCCGATTCTCAACGGATTTTCTTCACGATCGACGATCGGGGCGGCAGCCCTTTGCTCATGATTTCGGCCACGGGCGGCACGCCGCGCACCATCGCCCAAGGGCCGACTTCGATCACCGCGATGCGCTTCACGTCCGGCGACCAGATGATGATTTATCTGGAGGAGAGCGGCTCACATCCACCGGAGATCTACAAGGCGACTTCACGGGGCGGTAGCGGCGTTCCCATGACGCACCTGAATGACGCCGTGACAAACATCTATCAGTTGACTCCATTGGAACAGGTTTCGGTCGATGGCGCCGACGGCTCGAAGGTCGAAAGCTTCATTGTGAAACCGCCGGACTTCAACCCGGCGATCCGGTATCCGGTTTTGTTCGCGGTCCACGGAGGCCCGCAGGGCGAATGGGGCGAATCCTGGACCTACCGCTGGAACGCGCAGGTGTTCGCCGCAGCGGGCTACGTGGTGGTGCTTTCGAATCCGCACGGCTCAGTCGGCTATGGACAGGCGTTTACGGATGCCATCAACGGCGATTGGGGCGGCCGCGTATACACCGACGTCATGGCGACGGCCGACTACGCGGCGAGCCTGCCGTATGTGGACCGTGACCGCATGGTGGCGGCCGGCGGCTCGTACGGAGGCTATCTGATCGATTGGATACTGGGTCACACGAACCGGTTCAAGGCGCTCGTTTCCCATGCCGGCCCATTCGACCTGCGCAGCGAGGCGGAAACGACCGAAGAACTCTGGTTTCCCAAATGGGAGTTCCATGGCTTGCCCTGGGACAATCCCGGCCTGTACGACCAGTGGTCTCCAAGCACGTTCGTAAAGAATTTCAAGACACCCACCTTGGTTACTCAAGGCGAGATGGATTACCGCGTGCCGGTCGGGCAAAGCCAGCAGCTTTTCACGGCATTGCAGCAGATGAAAGTGCCGTCGAAGCTGGTGCAGTTTCCGGATGAGGGCCATTGGATCTTGAAGCCGCGGAACAGCCAATTCTGGTACGCGGCAGTGATCGAATGGCTCAACCAATATGCCAGGCCGGATGGGTCTTCGACGCGTGGGGCGACAAACCAAGTCCAGCATTGATCTAAAACTGAAAGAGGCGCTGCGTCAGCGGTCGACGAGCACGAGGAGCGGAACATGAGCACCGGAGGTCTTTCGAAGCCGCGGCTCGAGCGAATGCAGCAAGTATTGTCGGGACACATCGAGCGTAAGGAGATGCCTGGGCTCGTAGCGCTCGTCAGTCATCATGACGACGTTCATGTGGAGACGCTCGGCACCCTGGCATTCGGCGACCCGGCTCCCATGAAACGCGACACGATTTTTCGTATTGCTTCGATCACGAAGCCCATCACCGCGGTTGCGGCAATGATCCTGGTAGAGGAATGCAAGTTACGGCTCGATGAATCGATTGAGCCGTGGCTCCCGGAACTTGCAAATCGTCGCGTACTGAAGTCCATCTCCTCGCAGCTCGAGGACACGGCGCCTGCGCTGCGCGCAATCACTGTTCGCGATCTGCTGACCTACCGCATGGGTTTCGGCAGTGTGATGGCCATGCCAGACACGTATCCGATTCAGAAGCTGATCCGTGAATATCGGATTGGCGGCGACGGCCCAATGCTGCCCTCGCAAAGTGCCTGGCATGGACGAATGGCTGCAGAAACTCGGTTCGCTGCCGTGGTTGGCGCAACCGGGCGACCGGTGGATGTATCACGTAAGCGGCGACGTGCTCGGGGCTCTGATCGCGCGCGTGTCGGGACAATCTCTCGGCACGTTCCTGCGCGAGCGCATCTTCGATCCGCTCGGGATGAAAGACACCGCCTTCCACGTGCCCCCCGAAAAAGTCGACCGCTTGCCGGCGTTCTATTTCTTCAATCGTCAGACGGACAAGCTGGATTTTTTTGACGACGTGGCAAACAGCGCCTGGGCTTCTGCGCCGCCCTCGGAATCGGGTGGAGGCGGACTCGTCTCGACGATCGACGACTATTTTGTTTTCAGCCGCATGATGCTGAACACGTTGCTGCACAAAGGCCGCTCGGGCCGGGAGCAAATTCTTTCCCGCGCCACGGTGGAACTAATGACTTCGGATCAACTCACGCCTGAGCAACGCGCAGGCTCGGAAATCTTCTTCGGTACGCATTCCAGTTGGGGTTTAGGAATGGCGGTGGATATCCGGCGTAACGAGATCTTCCACACCCCAGGCCGGTTCGGCTGGACCGGCGGCTTCGGCACGACGGCCTACACCGATCCCGCGGAGGGAATGATCGGCATCCTCTTCACGCAACGCATGATGGATTCGCCGGAGCCGCCTAAGATATTCACCGATTTCTGGACATTGGCGTATGGAGCAATGGAATAGGCGCGCCATTTGGCGCCCACGAGCACGTGAGCGTGCGAAGTCTCTGATCGCAGTTAGAAGCCGCGACGGCGATTGCCGCCGCCACCGCCGCGCTTAAAGTCCGGCCGTCCGCCGCCGCGCGGGCCATCGGTCTTTGGCCGGGCTTCGTTCACATTGAGCGATCGGCCGTGCAGATCGGTCCCGTTCAGGGCAGAGATAGCGGATTGCGCCTCGTTGCTGTTGGGCATTTCGACGAAGGCAAAGCCGCGCGCCTGCCCGGTGTCCCGGTCGGTGATGATGTTCACGCGATCTACCGCGCCGTACTGGGAAAACACCGACATCAAGTCGTCCTGGGTCGTTGCGAAGCTTAGATTTCCTACAAAAATATTGGTCACTGGTTTCCTCCAGAGTTTAAGTTGTTCTAAAAGCAGCCAACCGCGAGGAAGACAGACGCTACCAGCACCGACCGCAGATTTAGATGTAGTCGAGCGTAGCACATCCGGATTAGAATCGACTCTTGCCGGGGCGAAATTAGCGCAAAAATTGCCGCCAGAACTTTAAGGCCACTTCAATAATCCCCGCCCAACACAGCAAAGCGGGAATAAGGGCGATCAGGAGTCCCTTCAAAAAGGGAGCCGCTTCCTCGGGCTGTTCGAGGAACTTAACTGTATCGGAGTGCCGGTTGCTCATACCGCAAACAAGAAAAGCAGATTTTCTTATTGCGGGAGTGCGCCTGATGCACGGTTGTTCTCATATTTTTTTCGCCGCCTTGGCCTGAGAAAACCGAATGCCATCAATCCGGCCATCGTAAAGCCGCCGAGGGCCGCTCCGCCATAGAAACTCTTTGGCCGGTAGCGGAATCGGACAGCGTGTTTACCGCGAGAGAGCAGCACGCCGCGAAACAGATAATTCGCGTCGATCCAATCGGCGCGTCGGCCGTCGACGTCCACGGTCCAACCCGGATAGGAAGTGTCGTTCAGAACAAGAATTCCGCTTCGATCGAGCGACGCTTCGATTTGCACGTCCTGCGATGCATAAGAGCGAATCGACGCCGCATTTACTGGTTCCGGGGGCTGCCGATTCATTTCCGCTACCTGCTCGCGCTGTTCCGCCGTTAACGCCGGCTCGTTCAATACCACGCTTTGAAATATGTCCAACGAAGGATCAGCGAGTTTCCGCAAAACCTCGCTTTCGTTATGGACCAACTCGGCGCGATGGTAAATCGAGGCGCGCGGCAATACATCGTCATATCGGTAAATCTTCGCCTCCGCGTTGTAGATCAGATGGAACGGGGGCGGTTCGTCCTCAGTCGGAACGCCATGCTTTTCGAAATGGAAGTTCGACCAAGCCGCCCAGTCATAAGCGGTATTTCCTTTGGGTCCTGGAGTTGTGGTGAACAACAACTCAACGGTCTGCCCTCGATACGGACTCAGATCTACGTGGCCGTCCATCCAGCGCCTTTCATCGGAATTGTGCTTGGGATCTATGTAACGAGAGAACTGTTTTGTAATGCGCCCGAACGAATCCTTCAACTCAACGATAAACTCGACTCCGTCGCCAGAGGTCTTGTCAAAAACAGCCGGATCAAGGGTGTAGGAGAAATCGAATATCTCTTTCGGACCACCCGCGACCTGAATCCGATAGGGCATCCGTTCGTAAGGCGGATGCTCACCCAGGGCGTTGCGCGCTTCGCCCGCTAGAACGAACGTTTTCCGTTGAATAGCTGCTTCTTTTCCCGGAATGAGGCGGCCTCGGTTCTGCTCGAACATTTCATCGATCATCCTGTTGGGAACGGTGAACTCTCTTATGCTGGCTATGTATTTGACAGATGATAACTGCAACAAGCGTTTGGCAAGCGGCACGGTCGGATCGTAGTTGCCTGTTCCGTTGAAACGATCCCCTAGATCGTACTGAAAAGTGACACCCTTCTGATCGGAGAAGAAATTCTGAACGAATGGTAAGTACTTCTTTTCATACATCGCGTCCAGATTC